>NZ_JBNCAN010000023.1:0-78527 GCF_049808615.1 Halomonas sp. GXIMD04776
TGGCGCGGAACTTGACGTTGGGCATGGCACTGTCTGGGTGAATGGCGATATTCGCTATATTGCCATGCAGTTCAGTAGGTTAGAAGCATTCCTGGGGGCCGGTCTCACGGATTCAGGTTTATAACTTTTCGATCACACCTCTAAGCGGTGGCGCTTTCTTCCAGCAGTTGCTCGACCTGCTCCACGACGTTGTCTACGGTGAAGCCGAAGTGCTTGAAGAGCGCTTCCGCCGGGGCGGATTCGCCGAAGCTGTGCATGGCGACAATGCGCCCGGTGAGCCCCACATACTTGTACCAGTAGGCGTAGTGGCTGGCCTCGATGGCCACCCGCCGTGTCATGGCTGGCGGTAGCACCGAGTCGCGATAGCTGGCGGGCTGGGCGTCGAACACATCGGTGGAAGGCATCGACACGACGCGCACCGCCTTGCCCTTGGCTTCTAGCGCGTTGGCGGCCTCCATGGCCAGGCCGACCTCGGAGCCGGTGGCGATCAGAATGACCTCGCAAGGCTCGTCGCTGTCCTTGAGCACGTAACCGCCGCGACGGATCTCCGCCAGCTGATGCTTGTCGCGCTGTTGGTGAGGCAGATTCTGCCGCGACAGTACCAGGGCCGTCGGCGCCCCTTGTCGTTTGAGCGCAATGCGCCAGGCTACGGCGGTTTCTACCGCATCCGCCGGACGCCAGGTCGATAGATTAGGGGTCGAGCGCAGCGCCCCCATCTGTTCGATCGGCTGATGCGTCGGGCCATCCTCGCCCAGACCGATGGAGTCGTGGGTGAATACGTAGATGGTCTGCAGGTTCATCAGCGCTGCCAGGCGCACGGCGTTATGCATGTACTCCATGAAGGTCAGGAAGGTAGCACCATAGGGGATGAACCCGCCGTGGGCGGCAATCCCGTTCATGATCGCGCCCATGCCGAATTCGCGCACCCCGTAATGCAGATAGTTGCCGTCGTGATGATCGCGATTGATGGCCCGAGCATCCTTCCAGAAGGTCAGGTTGGAAGGAGCCAGGTCGGCGCTGCCGCCGAATAGCTCCGGCAACTGAGGGCCAAGTTCGTTCAGGCAGGCCAGTGAAGCCTTGCGGCTGGCAATGCTCTCGCCACGCTCCTGAGTGTCCTCGACGAGTTTCTCGGTACTGAGTGTCGTGGGCAACTCGCCCTTGAGGCGCCGCTTGAGTTCCTTGGCAAGCTCTGGGTGCGCCTCCTGATAGCGCTCGAAGCGCGTGTCCCAGTCGTTCTCGGCTTGCTGGCCGCGGGCGCTAGCATCCCAGCCCTTGTAGATGTCTTCCGGGACGTGGAAAGGCGCATGCTCCCAGCCCAACTGTTCCCGGGCAGCGGCGACCTCGTCATCGCCCAGAGGCGCACCATGGGTCGCCTCGGTGCCCTGCTTGTTGGGGGCGCCAAAACCGATGATGGTCTTGCAGATGATCAGGCTGGGGCGATCGGTGTGAGTCCGCGTCAGTTCGATGGCGGCCTTGATCTCCTCGGGCTTGTGGCCATCGACGTTGGGCACCACGTGCCAGCCGTAGGCCTCGAAGCGCTTGGCAGTGTCGTCGGTGAACCAGCCCTCGACCTCGCCATCGATGGAGATGCCGTTGTCATCGTAGAAGGCGGTCAACTTACCCAGGCCCTGAGTACCGGCCAGGGAGCAGGCTTCATGCGAGATGCCTTCCATGAGACAGCCGTCACCCAAAAACACATAGGTTTGGTGATCGATAATGGCATGGCCCGGCTGATTGAATTGCGCCGCCAGGGTGCGCTCGGCAATGGCCATGCCCACGGCGTTGGCCAGCCCTTGTCCTAATGGCCCAGTCGTGGTTTCGACGCCCGGGGTGTAGCCCAATTCCGGGTGCCCTGGGGTCTTGGAGTGCAGCTGGCGAAAATTCTGCAGATCCTGAAGGGCAAGCTCGTAGCCGGTCAGATGCAGCAACGAATAGAGCAGCATGGAGCCATGACCGTTGGATAGCACGAAACGATCACGGTCGGCCCAGTGTGGATTGGCCGGGTTGTGCTTGAGGTAATCGTTCCATAACACTTCGGCGATATCGGCCATGCCCATGGGGGCGCCGGGGTGGCCGGACTTGGCCCTCTGTACGGCATCCATGGACAGCGCACGGATGGCATTCGCCAACTCGAAACGGGACGGCATCGTAAAGCTCCTAGCCTGAGGCAAATGAACAGAAGTAGCTGCTGATTGCCACTACCGGTTCGTCAGTGTGGTACCGACCACAGGCCGGCATGAAGGATTCGGGTGCTTATTGTCGCCGAGTTGTGAGTATCCATCAAATGCATGAGGTCGATTTTGATCCGGGTCGCCAGGCTGGCACAGACGTGACGCGCCGGTTTTGGGATCGCTAGGCAGCCGCCGAGGGAGCGTGTAGACTTTTTGCATCCAGGCCCAGCGCAGTCCAGCGGTCTTTGTCTGCGGTGACGTGATTCTCCGGCATCCGGCGCCGCAATATTGTTTGTTTGCTTTTTTCGTCACCCACAAGGGTGCCAAGGAGGGTCGAAGAGGCCATGAGCGAATACTCCCTGTTTACGTCTGAATCCGTGTCCGAAGGGCATCCCGACAAGATTGCCGATCAAATCTCCGATGCAGTACTTGATGCGATCATCGCCCGGGACAAACAGGCACGAGTCGCCTGTGAAACCATGGTCAAGACGGGGGTGGCGATCGTTGCCGGCGAGATCAGCACCAATGCCTGGGTCGATCTCGAGGAACTGGTGCGCGAGGTAATTCTCAATATTGGCTACGACTCCTCGGATGTCGGTTTCGATGGCGAAACCTGTGGCGTGCTCAACCTGATTGGCAAGCAGAGTGTGGACATCGCTCAAGGCGTCGATCGCGGCAAACCCGAAGATCAGGGCGCCGGTGATCAGGGGCTGATGTTCGGCTATGCGACCAACGAGACCGATTCCTACATGCCGGCGCCGATTCATTATGCTCATCGGCTGGTCGAGCGCCAGGCGGAGTTGCGAAAGAGCGGCATGCTGCCCTGGCTGCGCCCCGACGCCAAGAGCCAGGTGACCTTCCGCTATGGCGAGGACGGCAAGCCTCAGGGGGTAGAGGCAGTGGTGCTTTCCACCCAGCACGATCCAGAGATCGCTCAGGAGGATCTGCGCAAGATGGTCAGACGCGAGATCATCGAGCAAGTACTGCCGGCGGAATGGCTATCCGACAAGACGCAGTTCCACATCAATCCTACCGGCAAGTTCGTTATCGGTGGTCCGGTGGGGGATTGTGGTCTGACCGGACGCAAGATCATCGTGGATACCTATGGCGGCATGGCACGTCATGGCGGCGGGGCGTTTTCCGGCAAGGACCCCTCCAAGGTCGATCGCAGCGCGGCCTATGCGGGGCGCTACGTAGCCAAGAATCTTGTCGCGGCTGGGCTGGCCGATCGCTGTGAGATACAGGTCTCCTACGCCATTGGCGTAGCGGAGCCGACATCGGTATCGATCAATACCTTCGGTACGGGCCGCATTAGCGATACCAGAATCGTCGAACTGGTACGCGAACACTTCGATCTGCGCCCGTTTGCCATTGCCAACATGCTCGATCTGCAGCATCCGATGTATCGTCTCACCGCGTCCTACGGCCATTTCGGTCGCGAGCCTTTCGAACACAGTTATACCTGGAAGGATGTGCAGGGTGAAACGCACACCGAGACGTTCACCGCCTTCCCTTGGGAGAAACTCGACAAGGTCGAAGCGCTGCGCGCCGCCGCAGAACTCTGACGCTCGCAAGGAGCGCCTCTTGCCACAAGCCGTCAAGACGGCTTGTGGCGTTTTCAGGCTCAGGCGGCTGAGAATGTGCAAATTCAACGATGAGTCGCGCGCTTTATGGCACAAAAGTGCACTTGAGGGCGTTGTCCTGGACACTTCCTTGAAACCGGGTCCATAGTCATTGGCGAAGGAATCCGATCAAATGGACATGAGGATGTGAACCATGGAAAACCGCAAGATTATGTTGATTGCCGCGCTCACGCTTTCCGGCGCTCTGCTTGTCGGCTGCGGCGATGACGAGGCCGAGCCCGAGCAGTCCACCACCACGGAATCCGCCACCAATCAATCGGAACCAGCCTCGGAGAATGCGACTTCTACGTCCGGTAACACGAGTTCCGGCAGTGGCGGCGAAAGCTCTGACGACATGTCCGGTAGCGGAAGCAGTTCAAGTGAATCTTCTGATTCCCAGATGCAATCCGACGATACCAACGCCAGCGCTAGCGGCACGAAAACACCTCAGAACGATCAAGCTCAGCCGTCCGGCCAGGATAATCAAAGCCAGCCGGAAGCCAGCGCTGAAGGCACGTCGGAAGAAAGCACGAACTAAGATACTTCAGGTGTTTCAGCTTTCCAGACAAACGCCGATGTTCAAGAAGGTGGCTAGTGGATAGCCGCCTTCTTTCTTTTCGATGCTGCCCGAGATCGATGAATTGGCGCACCAACGTTGAAAAAGAACGCATAGTGTAGTGAACTTGCCCGGCGCCAATGCCTCATTGGCGCCTCGTTGCTGCTGTCCGAGGGGCGCTGCAGTGCATGACCAAACTCATGCACGAGGCTCGGACAGGATGGCGTAAACGCAACGGCGCCCATTCCCCGGAATGGAGTAAGACGATGACAGCCATGGCCAACCCCGACGCTGCCACTCAAGACTATAAAGTCGCCGATATTTCTCTGGCCGATTGGGGCCGTCGCGAAATTCGCATCGCCGAGACCGAAATGCCGGCGCTGATGAAGATTCGTGCCAAGTACCGTGATCAGCAGCCGCTCGCCGGCGCTCGCATTGCCGGTTGTATTCACATGACCATTCAGACTGCGGTATTGATCGAGACCCTGATCGAACTGGGGGCCTCGGTGCGCTGGTCCTCCTGCAACATCTTCTCGACCCAGGATCAGGCCGCCGCGGCGATCGCCGTCGCTGGCATTCCCGTGTTCGCCTGGAAGGGCGAGACCGAGGAGGAGTTCTGGTGGTGCATCGAGCAGACCGTGGAAGGCGCCGACGGCTGGACCCCCAACATGGTACTCGACGATGGCGGTGATCTGACTGCGCTGCTCCACGACAAGCGCCCGGAACTTCTGAAGAACATCCACGGCATCTCCGAGGAGACCACCACCGGCGTGCATCGCCTGCAGGAAATGCTGCGGGACAGCACTCTCAAGGTGCCGGCGATCAACGTCAACGATGCGGTGACCAAGTCCAAGAACGACAACAAGTACGGCTGTCGTCACAGCCTGAACGATGCCATCAAGCGCGGTCTCGACCATCTGCTTTCCGGCAAGCAGGCCCTGGTGGTGGGTTATGGTGACGTGGGCAAAGGCTCCGCCGCCTCGCTGCGTCAGGAAGGCATGATCGTCAAGGTCACCGAGATTGATCCGATCTGTGCCATGCAGGCCTGCATGGACGGTTTCGAGGTGGTCTCCCCTTATCGCGATGGCCACAATCAGGGCGTCGACAGCATCGATCATGATTTGCTGGGCAAGATCGATCTGGTGGTGACCTGCACCGGCAACGTCAACGCCTGCGACGCCCCCATGCTCAGAGCGCTCAAGAAAGGCGCGGTGGTATGTAACATCGGCCACTTCGATAGCGAGATCGATACCGCCTACATGCGCCGTCAGTGGCACTGGGAGGAGGTCAAGCCCCAGGTTCACAAGATCTACCGTGACAGCGATCCCGGCGACTTCGACCCCACCAGCGGCGACTACCTGATCCTGCTCTCCGAAGGGCGTCTGGTGAACCTGGGCAATGCCACGGGCCACCCGTCGCGGATCATGGACGGCTCCTTCGCCAACCAGGTACTGGCACAGATCCATCTTTTCGAGCGCCGCTTCGCGGACCTCACCGATGATGACAAGGCCGGAGGTCTTTCGGTCACCGTGCTGCCCAAGCACCTCGATGAGGAGGTGGCGCGCTACATGGTAGAAGGCTTCGGCGGGGTGATCACCCGCTTGACCGACGAGCAGGCCAAGTATACCGGCATGGCGGTAGACGGGCCGTTCAAGCCGGATGAGTATCGCTACTGAGTCGATTCGCTGATTCAACGTTACAGCGCCGCCTTCGGGCGGCGTTCTTGCATGCTACCCTAGTGCCTGGCGGCGTCATCACCGGTTAAGAACAACGACGGCACAAGGAAGGGCCCATGCTGGATCTCATTGCGATCATCGTCACGCTCACGGCGGTTCTTGCCTGGTTCAATCATCAGTTCATTCGCTTGCCTACCACCATCGGCGTCATGGCCATCGCCCTGGTGCTCTCCGCGGGAATGCATGGCTTGTCTTGGCTGGGCTTCACCGCTCTTGAGAATCGCGCCGAAAGCCTGCTGTCGCAGATCGACTTCAACAAGCTGCTGATGGACGGGATGCTGTCGTTCTTGTTATTTGCTGGTGCCCTGCACGTCGATCTGGACCGGCTCAAGCGCTACCGCTGGTCGATCGGCTTCCTGGCCACCCTAGGGGTAGTGATCTCGACCCTTGCCATTGGTTCCGCTGCCTATTTCCTGCTCGGTTTCTTTGGCTTCGCGGTGCCCTGGATGTACTGCCTGGTGTTCGGGGCGCTGATCTCGCCGACGGACCCCATCGCCGTGCTGGGCATCCTGCGCAAGGCCAATGCGCCGGTGGACCTGGAGCTGCGCATTGTCGGTGAGTCGCTGTTCAACGATGGCGTGGCCGTGGTGGTTTTTATCCTGTTGTTGGGGGCTGCTGCTGGCAGCGAGGCGCTAACCTTTACCCATGCCGGTAAGCTGTTCCTCCTCGAAGCCGGCGGCGGTATCGCCTTGGGATTGGTAGTCGGAGGCCTGGCCTATTGGTTGATGCGTAGCATCGACGAGTATCGCATCGAAGTGCTTATCTCCCTGGCGATAGTATTTGGGGGCTACGCTCTGGCACTGCACCTGCATGTCTCGGGGCCCATTGCCATGGTGGTGGCTGGCTTGCTGGTCGGTAATGAGGCCCGCAAGAGCGCCATGTCGGATACGACCCGTGAACAGCTCGATGCCTTCTGGGAGCTAGTCGATGAAATCCTTAATACCCTCCTGTTTGTGATCATCGGCCTCGAAGTATTGCTGATCCCCTTCGAAACGGGCCATCTATGGGTCGGTGCAGGGCTGATCGTGGTGCTGTTGATAGTACGTTTCGCGACCATCGGCGTGCCGGTACTGCTTCTGCGCGATCAACTGGGCTTCCGTCGCGGCTCTGCGCGCATCCTGACCTGGGGCGGCCTGCGCGGTGGTATCTCCGTCGCCCTGGCGTTGGCCATTCCCAGTGGCGAGACTCGGGACGTGCTACTCACGGTGACCTATTTGATCGTACTGTTCTCGATCCTGGTTCAGGGGCTGACCATCGGTCGTGTCGTCAGTGCGCTACTGGATAAGCCAAACAAGTAAGAACGCTGCAGAAATAGCATCTTCAATCTTTGTCGAGCGTTGATTGCGTGCTGGATACGTCACCCTCGCGATGCCTGGTTTTGGCGTAAGATGTCAAAAATTGTAACGTGGCGTGGCCGTGAAACCAGGCAAGCTGTTACTTCTGCTATTCCTGGTCGGAACATGGCTAGGGGGCTGCAGCACGGTCGAGGTGGCTCGAACGCCTTCCATGGCATTGACCTCCAAAGCAGCCGAGACAACCTATCTAGGCAACTGGGCCGGCCAGGCGACCAAGGAGCATCAAGGGCTGAGCGGTGTACAGCTGCTCAGTGATGGCCCGCGGGCCTTCGCCCTGCGAGCCGCACTGGCGGAGCACGCTCAGCAGACACTGGATGTGCAGACCTACATCCTTGAGAATGACCGATCCGGACGCGCATTGCTCAAGCGCATGCTGCATGCCGCCGAACGCGGTGTTCGCTTGCGACTGCTGTTGGACGATACCGCGAGCTTGGGTAAACAGCGCCTGCTGGCTGCGTTCAATTCTCACCCCAATATCCAGGTGCGGGTTTTCAACCCAGTCACCGCAGGGCGCCATAGCCCGCCGCTTTATTATCTGGCACTGGCCACGGATTTCGATCGCAAGCATCGGCGTATGCACAACAAGCTATGGGTCACCGATGGGTCGGTCGCCATTACCGGGGGGCGCAACCTGGCCAACCGTTACTTCGAGGTCGCAGACAAGCTCAACTTCAACGATCTGGATGTCCTGGCCATCGGGCCGGTGGTGAACGCGCTATCCGGCAGCTTCGATCGCTTCTGGAATCACCCCATGGCAGTGCCGCTACACTATTTCGAGCAAGCTGCCACAACCGCCTGGCGCGAGCTTCTTGTCGAGCTCAGTGACGATGCCAGGCAGGGCAATGCGCTCTCGTCACAACCGACGGCGCGACGTTTGGCGGGGGAACCCGCTCAGTCGTTATTGAAATCACTGGTCTGGACCCAGGCTATCGCCCTATGGGACCCACCCGAGAAACTCGAGGCCGAGGGATATCCGGCGCTCGAGATGACGCTGCTCGATCAGTTACGCGATGCCTTTCATCAAGTGGAGCACCGCTTGCTGATCATCTCGCCCTATATCGTGCCGACCCAGGCCAGCCTCGACTATCTGCAGTCGCTACGCGAGCGGGATGTCACGTTGACAATACTTACCAACGCCCTGGAAGCTACGGATCTACCTGTACTGCACGGCGCCTACGCCCCTCGGCGATCCACATTGCTGGCCAATGGAGTGCGGCTGTTCGAGCTGCAAGCGAAGCCTTCCGAAGAAACCGTTCAGCGTGGCAAGGGCGAGATCACCAGCCTGCATACCAAGGCCATCGCCTTCGATGATGAGCGGGTATTCATCGGCTCCCTCAATGCCGATCCTCGCTCGGTATGGTGGAACAGCGAGGTCGGCCTGCTGATCGATAGTCCTGTGTTGGGTGAGAAGTTGTGGGCATTGGCGAAGCAAGGAACGGCACCTGGGCGCAGCTATGAAGTTCTCCTGAGGGACGACGGTCATCTGCACTGGCGAACCGAGGTGGACGGGCGCCTGGTGATACTGGAAGAGGAGCCCGGAAGCACCTGGCGCCATCTCAAGGCCTGGATGCTCGAGGTGCTGGGTATCGAGCATCTGCTGTAGGGAGATCATTCAGCTTATTTTCAGTCTGCTGTGCCACGCTAGCGATCATTTGTTCGTCAGGAATTTAGTGCATGGCATCGCCAACATCGACGCTATCCCGTCGTCAGCTACTCAAGATCGCCTCCGCCCTGGGCCTGTCGACTGCTGCGCTGGGGCTGCGTCCCGCATGGGCAAACCCCAGTGGCATCAGTAACGTCTATCCCCATGGCGCCGTGCAAGGCCGTGATATATCGCTTGCGGTACGCCGTGAATCGTTGCCCATTGCCGGTAGAAAGGCTCGACCCATCACCCTCAATGGCACCAGCCCAGGGCCATTGATTCGCCTGCGTGAAGGACAGGACGCCTTGCTCAAGGTCGCCAATCTGCTCGATGAGGATACCTCGGTGCACTGGCATGGCCTGATTTTGCCGCCGGAGATGGATGGGGTGCCGGGAATCAGCTTCGCCGGCATCGCCCCCGGAGAAACCTTCACCGCGCGCTTTCCGGTCAATCAGAACGGCACCTACTGGTATCACAGCCACTCGGGGCTGCAGGAGCAACTCGGTCACGCCGGCCCGATGATCATCGACGCCGCGCAGCCCGAGCCGTTCTCCTACGATCGCGAGCATGTGTTGCTGCTGACCGACTGGACCCATGAAGAACCGGAAGCGGTGTTTCGCAATCTGAAAGTGGCGGAAGGCTATTACAACTACCAGGAGCGCACTATCGCCGATTTCTTTAATGATGTGGCGAAGAACGGTCTTGCCGATACCCTGGCGCAGCGCTCGATGTGGGAACAGATGCGCATGAGCTCCCGGGATATCGCTGACGTCACCGGGAGCACCTATACCTATCTGTTGAACGGCCATGCTGCCAACGACAACTGGACGGCGCTGTTCAGGCCCGGTGAAAAGCTGCGCCTACGGGTGATCAATGGCTCGGCGATGAGCTATTTCGATGTGCGCATTCCGGGACTCAAGATGACCGTGGTCGCCGCGGATGGCCAGCCGGTGCAGCCGGTGCCGGTCGATGAGTTTCGCATTGCCGTGGCGGAAACCTATGACGTGCTCGTCGAGCCCGAGGCGAATCATGCCTATACGATCTTCGCGGAATCCATGGATCGTAGCGGCTATGTGCGGGGCACGCTCGCGCCACGCCTGGGCATGGTGGCGCCCATTCCGGAGCGTCGCCGGATCGCCGATCGTGGCATGGAATCGATGGCCGGGCATGGCGGTATGGATCACTCGGCCATGACAGATAGGGACGACTCCGGCATGTCAGGCATGGGCCACTCGGGCATGCCGGGCATGGATCACTCGAGCATGCCAGAGGGCGGTTCCGGCGGCTTGTTGCCAGCCGGTACGGCACAGCCTGGGTCGCGCTATGACCAGCCGGGGATCGGTATCGACCCTCATGAGCGTCGCGTGCTCACCTACGGCGATCTGAAGGCCAACTCCCCTTGGCCGGATCAACGTCCGCCGGGACGCGAGCTGGAGTTGCAGTTGACCGGCAACATGGAACGCTACATGTGGTCCTTCGACGGCAAGAAGTTCAGTGAGGTCGATGGCCCCATCCTCTTCGAGCATGGCGAGCGGCTGCGATTGATCTTCTTCAATACCACCATGATGGAGCACCCCATTCACCTGCATGGCATGTGGATGGAACTGGAAAATGGCGCCGGTGAGCTGATTCCACGCAAGCACACCCTGAACGTCAAGCCCGGCGAGCGCGTCTCCGCCCTGGTCAGTGCCGATGCGCCGGGAAGCTGGGCGTTTCATTGTCATCTTCTCTATCACATGGATGCCGGCATGTTCCGGGTCGTCAGGGTCGCTTGAGGAGCTTTAGTCGATGCGGTTTATTGCAAAAGAATTAGCCGGTGCAAGCGTACTGGCGATGATGCTGGCAGTACCGGCACAGGCCGATGATTACGACGCGCCGCCCGGCTGGGGAGCGCCGATGACGGAGCACAATTTCGGCACCTTCCTGGTCGATCGTCTGGAATATGATTGGAACGACGAGAATGAGGAGGCCGTGGTCTGGGGCTTCCAGGGCTGGTACGGCGGCGACATCCAGCGTGTCTATATCAAGGGCGAAGGCACAAATGTACAGGGTGACGGCGAGGACGCCGAGTTCGAGTCTCTCGATCTGCTCTATAGCCACTTGATCGCCGACTTCTGGGAGTTGCAGGGCGGCGTCGGTTATCAAGGCGGCATTGCCTCAAACGATCATCCCGAACGTGGCTTCGCTGTGCTGAGTCTGTTCGGCCAGATGCCCTATCGCTTCGAGGTTGACACTTCTCTCAGAGTCAGTGACGAAGGCGATGTGTCCGCGGATTTCGAGGCCGAATACGACCTGCGCTTGACACAAAAAGTCTACATGCAGCCGCGTACCGAGATTACCGTAGCCGCCCAGGATGTGCCGGAATTCGGTGTGGGCGAAGGACTCAACTCCGCACGCCTCGGCCTGCGGCTTCGCTACGAAATTTCCCGCAAATTTGCCCCTTATATCGGCGGCTACTGGCAAAAACAATACGGTGATACGGCCGACATGTCTCGAGAAGTAGGCAACGCAACGGAAGGTACCGGCGTCGTTGCCGGTGTGAGAATGTGGTTCTAAATAAACCTGTGTAAACCACCATCCAACCCATGAATCTTTTTGAGGTAATACCATGCGTCATCTGTTGTTAGTGATCATACTAGGACTGACTACTACAGCCGCCTTGGCCGGCGCTGGTCATGGCGGAAGTGAACAGGACATACCAGAATCGGAAATCGACCGGACCATCAGCGTGACGGCGGGTGATCTCTGGTTCAAGCCCGATGATCTTTCCATTGCGCCAGGGGAAACAGTGAAGTTCGTCATCGAGAATGTCGGCAACATCGAGCACGAATTCGTCATCGGGGCTGCTGATGCGCAAAAAGAGCATCGCGAGATGATGCTAAATATGGCATCCGGCGACGGTGGACACCACGACATGTCAGCAGGCCATCACAGCGCGGGGAAAGACGTCATGCCAGCCGTCACGGTGGCCAGTGGTGACACCAGGACACTCGTCTGGACAGCGCCTGATACGGCAAATGGTGACCTTATCTATGCCTGCAATATTGCCGGCCATTTCGAAGGCGGCATGCACGGCAAACTGAGCGTAAAGGGTTGAGATGAGGCTATTGCTTGTCGAGGACGATGACCTATTGGCCGATAGTCTGTCGGAAGCACTGGAAGACGAAGGCTATCGGGTGGACGTTGCCGGTCTGGTGCGCGAGGCGGATGCCTTGATGAATAGTGAGGACTATAGCCTCGCGATACTCGACCTTGGACTACCGGATGGCTCGGGTCTCGAGCTGTTAAAACGGTGGCGACGCAATGGTCGCCATCTGCCCATTCTCGCCTTGACCGCCCGGGACAGCTGGGAGGACAAGGTGGAAGGCCTGCACGGTGGCGCGGACGACTACCTGACCAAGCCCTATCATGAGGCTGAACTATTGGCCCGACTGCATGCCCTGCTGCGCCGAGGCAGCCGCGCTGTGGAAACCACCCTGAATGTCAATGGCATCGCCCTGGATGAAGCGACCAAGCGCGTGTGCGATGTCGATGGCACCTGGCATATCCTGACCGCGACCGAATACTGCCTGTTGCGTTACCTGATGCGCCATCCGGATCGCGTACTCTCCAAGGGGCAATTGCTGGAACAGCTTTATACGCTGGAGCAGGATGCCGCCGCCCCTAACCTGGTCGAGGTGTATGTGGGGCGACTGCGACGGCTACTGGGCAAGAACCATATCCAGACGCGGCGTGGGCAGGGCTATGTCTTTCCTTCCCTTTGATCGCCGCAGCCTGCGCTTCAATCTACTGATCCGGCTAGGGTTGGTGGCACTGGTCATCGTGGGGATTACCTGGTTTCTGCATGGCATCCTGTTGCGGGATCTGGCCTGGGAGTTCTTGGGCGACCGGTTGCGTCAGGAGGCTCGCTACACGCTCGACCGGGTAGAGCGCCTGGAAGGGGCGCCTGGGCAATGGCTGGAATCGGACTCGCCGACCAGAGAGGTCTTTCATCATCTTTATGTCTTGCGCATCGGTGACCGGACCTACTCATCGCATCCGGACTGGCTCGCGTCCTTGGAGCCGTATCTGGACGATGGGGATGCACGGCTTTTCGAGGTGCAATGGCAGGGGCGCCAACTGCTCGTCTACCGAGACAGTCTCGAATTGAATGGCAAGCCTGGGGTGTTGCTGGTGGGGGAGGACTTCGCACAGGTGGAGGAAGGCCTGGGGGCGCTGCACTGGTGGGTGGGGGGTATTGCGGGTCTGGTTCTTATACTGCTGATCTTGATGAATCTGTTAGCGGTCAATCGTAGCCTTCGCCCCTTGGCGCGTTTGCAGCACCAGCTCACCGAGTTTCAGACAGGTCAACGCAAACGACTCGATCTTGACTGCCCCTCCGAACTGGACGGTTTGCTCATACAGCTGAACCACTTCATGGATGAATTACAGCGCCGTCTGCAACGCTCCCGGGAAGCGGTCGCCAATCTTTCGCATACGCTGCAAACCCCGCTGGCGGCCGTCACCCAAGTGCTGAGAGGGCGGCGACCAATCGACGATCAGCGACGCCAGCGCATGCTCGAGCGCCTTGAAGGAATGCAGGCTCAACTGGCCTCGGAATTGCGCCGGGCACGCTTCGCCGGCCCGGGCAGTGCCCAGCATGCAGTGGTCGCCCAGGAGGTGTGCACCCTGGTCGAGATGATGCGCACGCTCTATCCCGATAAGCACTTCGAACTCGACCTGGGGCTACCGCCGGAACACAGCGTCGTGGTGGAGCGCCAGGACCTCAACGAGATGCTCGGTATCGTGCTGGATAACGCGGGCAAATGGGCCCGGGCGCATGTGACCTGTCGCATAGGCCAGGGTTCGAATCAGGACCTGGTGTTCGAGGTAGAGGACGATGGGCCTGGGGTGCAGGCATCCGCACTATCGCAGCTCGGTCAACGTGGTAAACGCCTGGATGAAAGCATCCCCGGGTACGGGCTGGGGCTGGCGATTCTGAAGCAGATCGTCGTGCAGTATCGCGGCGAAGTGACGTTTTCTGCGTCACGTGAGGGGGGGTTATGTGTGCGTATCGCACTGCCCTTTTATAGAGGCACCGAATAAAAGCTGAACCCGTTGTACGACACCACTACCGAAACAAGGAAATTGATATGACCAACTCTATTCGCTATCTATTGACTACCGCTGCATTGTTCACCGCTTTTGTGGCACTGCCCGCCAGCGCCGATAGCAACCATGACGATCAGAAGCACGGCTCTGAAATGCACCAGTCGATGAATGCACAAATGGCGCAGGGGCAGGGCACCGTCAAGGCGCTACATCCTGAAAAACAAGAAGTGATCCTGACCCATGGCCCCATCGAATCGTTCGGCTGGCCGGCGATGACCATGCCGTTCAAGGTGGCGGACAGTGCCTCGATGAAGGAGCTTTCCGTGGGTGACGAGGTTCGCTTTGAAATCAAGAAGTCCGGCAACGACATTACCATCACCGAGATTTCGCAGCAGTAACCAGCCGAATTACAAGGTAAAGGCGGGTCGACCCAATGATTTTAAAAGGGTCCTTCTTCTGCTTACGTCAGGCGTGATTGCCAATGAGTAGCATCGATGCCTCTTGGTAGCGGGAATAGGGCTATAGAACGCCCTGCCAAACGGCCTTGGCGGCTCATCCTGTTGGGGATGGCGATACTAGCCATTTTTCTCGTAACGGCGCTGGTATTGTGGCGAACCGGTGTGCTCGAGGTCCTGCGGGATGGCCAGGAGCTTGAGCAGGTGGTGACACGACTCGGGCCCTATGGCCCGGCGTTGGTCATCGGGCTCATGACGCTAGCGATCGTCATGAGCCCGATACCCAGCGCCCCCATCGCTCTGGCCTCCGGCGCGGCCTATGGCCATGCTTGGGGTACGCTCTATGTGGCCATCGGTTCCGAAGCCGGTGCGCTGATCGCCTTTACCATCGCTCGCCTCATCGGCCACGATGCAATGAGGGCGTGGCTGGACTCGCGTCTATCCACCGGCTTTCTGCACCGCTTCATGACCTCGCAAAACGCCTTGATGATGGTTGTCTTTGCCACACGCCTGATGCCTTTTCTTTCCTTCGATCTTGTTAGCTACGCCATCGGCCTGACTCCCCTCAGGGCCTGGCGCTTTGCCATCGCAACCTTGTTGGGCATCCTGCCGGCAAGCTTTCTGCTGGCCCACTTCGGCGACGAACTCGCCTCTGGTGATTGGCAACGCATAGGCCTGACGGTGCTCGTCCTCGGAGGGATCACGCTTCTGCCCGTGGCTTGGAAAATGGCACCGTCCCGCTATCGAAGGGCCTTGAGGCAATGGTTGCGTTTGAGATGACAAACGAAGAAACGCCCCGGTGTTGTCACCGAGGCGTCACGAGGGTGGCGTGAGGAAGGCTATTCGCTGTCGTCCTGCATGGATTGCTGGGCCTGCATGTGCTCCATCATCTGCTGCTGCATGCTCTGCATCATGTCCATGCATTGCTGCATCATTTTCTGGCGTTGCTCGGGGTCCATGTTCTGCATGTTCTGGCCCATGCCGCCCATGGACTGATGCATCTGCTGCATTTGCTCCATGTGCTGTTGCATCAATTGCTGGCGTTGCTGCGGATCTTGCGTGTTGTGAAACTGCCGCATCGTGCCTTGCATTCCCTGCATGCGCTGCTGCATGTCACCCCGATTCATCATCCCCATGCCTTGCCCCATGCCATGATTCATTCCCGAGCCAGCATCTTGCTGGTTGGAAGAAGCATCCTGCTGGGCATAAGCCAGGGGCAAGGACAATAAGGCCGCCATAGCGACGGTAAATACGAGCTTTTTCATGACACTCTCCTTTGTATTGAATGGCTTGATAACCAAACACACTCAGGTTAGACATTATATCTGAAAATAAACTGAAAACACTGGATCAGAATCTTGCCTTAGGTCAAGGTTCAGTCAAAGCTATCAACCTTTGCCGTGCATTCCGTGAGTCGATTGTGCGTAGAAGCTAGAGTCCTCCTCTGTCGAGCCATGCCTCGTAGATCCGCTTGTTCCATTTGCTCTGGAAGTAGGCAATGGTGGCCTTCTTGTCATCGTCGGAAAGTTCGTCTTCGAACGCCGGCATTTGCCCGCCAATGGAAGCACCGCCCTTATTGATGGTGCGCATCAGCATGTCAAGGGAATGATGCCAGGCATGAGCGGAACCGTTGAGGGGTGGGGGAGGGTAGGAGCCATCTTCCAGCGGTGTCCTCCAGTTGAAGGTACCTTGGGCACTTCTGCCATGGCATTCGGCGCAGCTTTCCAAGAATACCGTCTTGCCCCGATCGACCTGAGACTGGGTATACCATCGCCCGTCCACTTTTTCTTCGCCACAGCCGCTGATCAATGCGACCAGAAGAATGCTCAATGAAACGTTTGCCAAACGCATCGTGTTCCGTGCTCCTTGATTTCTTGCGAGTGCCATAAGCCGACTCCGTCGGCTATGAGACGCCATGATTGCTTGCTGATGGCAAAACAGAAAAGGACATAATTATCATCTTTTGCTCACGGTTTTCAAAAGCATTTGAGGGCTTTCAAGTCGGATGTTTTTATTTTTAATGGTATTCAGAAAAGATTCAGCTTCAGCACGTAAACTTGCTGAATTTTGAAAAAGCATGATGGGCAATGCGCAGGTCCTTACCTTTGGCCAACTTACAGGTTTTATGCTTATTAGCCGACGCCTATCTTTTTTGACCGTTGGCAGCACGATACCTTCGGGTCGGGTGTTGCATGGAGTCATTGAGATCGCCTGTCGTCGACTGTTCCGATTTTAGGTGATACCGGCTTGGATACACTTTCCTCTATCGGTCTATTGGGTGCCCTTGTGGGTGGGCTGCTTTCCTTCTTCTCTCCCTGCACCTTGCCGCTGTTGCCGGCCTACTTATCGGTGGTCACCGGGGGTAGCGCCGGGAAACAGGACAAGCGCCTCGAGGCCATGATCCTGAGCATGTTTTTCGTATTGGGGTTCAGCGTGGTATTCATCCTGCTGGGTCTTGGCGCCAGCAGCATCGGCCAGTTGCTACGCGGCTATCGACAGGAATTGAACTGGGTCACCGGGTCCGTGGTGATCCTGTTAGGGTTATTCATGACCGGCGCACTGCGCATGTCGTTCCTGCAGCGCAACTTCCTGCAGTTCGCCCCGACTTTCCAGGGAGGTTCGCCCCTGTCGGCCACGGTCTTTGGTGTATCCTTCGCCATAGGCTGGACACCCTGTATCGGACCTATTCTCGGTGCCATCCTGATGGCGACCTCTACCGCTGCCAATGCCCAGTTGGGTATGATCTATCTCAGCGCCTACTCCTTGGGCATGGCGATTCCCTTCCTGATCAGCACGCTATTGGTCAATCGCTTCGCAAGGCACAGTAAACGGCTGGGCAGATGGAGCGCCTACGCTCGTCCTATCGCCGGCGGTATCCTTGTTCTCATGGGGCTGGCCATCGTCAGCGGCACCCTGACGCGCCTGACGAGCGTATTGACCGATTGGTTTCCGTTTCTTGCGACTATCGGCTGAGAGGAGGTCACTATCTTCGTCGGGCAGCAAGCCAATCCGCTGATCTACCGAATGATCCTCGAAGTTTCCCTATTTCGATGCGTAAGCTCAGTTTCCGCGCTGAGCGTCAGGCATCTCGTCTCATTCCATTGTGTTCATAACGGAAGCCAAAATGTCCCAGGATAACGACAGCAATGCAGCCAATGATGCCGTACACACGGTGATAGTAGAGGTGCACCAAAACCTATTGAAATTTTTGATATGTCGGCTGGGAAACGAGGATGAAGCCGCCGACGTTTTGCATGATTTCTACGTCAAGGTGCTTACACGAGTCGACGATATTCGCGACACACAAATGTTGCGCGCCTGGATGCATCGGGTGCTGGAAACGACCTTGGTCGATTATTATCGTACGCAAAGTAGTAGACGTCATATCGAAAGAGATTATTCGTATCAAGAATCCCTAGTGTCGACTGACGAAGACGATCTGGATTTCATTATTTGCGTCTGTCTCTACAAGTTGCTGCCGACCTTGAAAGCAGAGTATGCGAATGTCCTCTGGCGCGCCGACCTGGTGGGTGAATCTCGTGAAGGCCTTGCCGCCGCGCTCGATATCACCGTGAGCCATTTACGGGTACGTTTGCATCGAGCCCGTCAAGCATTACGACAGCGCCTGGAAGAAACCTGCCGAACCTGTCCTATGCACGGTTACCTGGATTGCCAGTGTGATTACAGCAAACATGCGCGAGCCGGAATCCAACAGGTCCCGGATGCACTGCCATAGCCATGCTACTGCAGCTGAAGCATCAAGTGGATTGATATTTTACGGCATCTACAAAAAGCTATCTATTAATGGCCGCCCTCTACTGTTCGAACGCATTTCCCCCTGGTTCCCCTTTGTTCATACCGTACCCCGAATTGCCATTCAGCGTTAATTCAGCCTGGCTGCATAGGCTGGAGACTGATGAAGATCAAGAGATACCCGCTTGCTTATTGGATGATCCATAGGTTTTGCCTGGCAACCAGTATCTCCGATGAAAAGCTGCGAAGGATAGATAGTAAAGGGGGAGATGTCATGGGAGAACTGGTTATGTACTTCATGCTCTGGGTAGGAGGCATCTTTCTAATGATGCGTTTTGGTCGTGGTGCTCACGTGATGGACCATGAGCGTAGTAAGGCTATGCACGGTGAGGGAGCATCAGAGGGACAGGTGACCACCGAGGGCCTGCGTTGGGTTCCACCAGCCGACGACGTGGATCCCGTGTGTGGCAAGACCGTCAGCACCGAAAAGGCCAAATCCAGCGTGCACGATGGCCTTGTCTATTATTTCTGCTCGCGTGACTGCCGGGAACGCTTCGAGGCTGCGCCAGCGCAATATCTCGTCATTGATGAGGACAAGCGCCTCAATCGAAATAACTGAGCCTAGGCCATGAACGAATCTATCAACCATACCGGGGCCTGGGGCCTTGCGCTCATCGTCATCGTGTTGGTGTCCTGGTTCTTCTATCGCTATTTCGCCCCGAAGAACTGGCGCGAATGGGCTGGTGCCGGCGCGGTACAGGCCTTCATCATCGCGCTCTACGCCGAGATGTACGGCTTTCCAATGACCATCTACCTTCTGGTGCGTTTCTTCGGCCTGGATAGCGAGTATGTCAGCGCCAGTCTCTGGTCGACGCTGGTGGGGCTGGGAGAAACCGGCATGCTGATCTCCATGTTGCTCGGTTACGGCCTGGCGTTTACCGGCATCGGGATATTCATCCAAGGCTGGCGGCAGGTGTACAAGGCGCGAGCCGATGATCGCCTGGTGACCGGCGGACTGTATGCCCTCGTACGCCATCCCCAATACACCGGTTTGTTCCTCGCCTTGTTCGGTGAGGGTGTGGTGCATTGGCCAACGCTCTTCTCGATCGGTCTGTTTCCGGTGATCGTGCTTGCCTATGTCTGGCTGGCCCATCGCGAGGAAAAGCAGATGCTGGCCCGGTTCGGCGACGCCTACCGCGCCTATCAGCGAAGGGTACCGATGTTCATTCCTCGCCGGGGCCAGTGGCGGGAACTGGCGGATACCTCGCGATGAGCCAAAGTTTCACTGATATTTACACAATTAATATCCAGCAAAAGCCGAACGCACTGTAACGCTCAGCACACTGAACCGTCTATTAGGTCACCAAGAACATTGCGAGCGACACGGGCGCTTCCGTAGGACACGTGTTTGAAATCTGGCTTTTGAAAACTGAGTGTTGAAATTCAAGTGGGAGACAACGATGCAAGTCGAAACATTGAGCGATGTCCTGGATTGGACCAAAGCGATCCACACCAACCTGGCGGATTGCCTGACCCACTGTGCCGAGGGCAGCGAGTGTGAACGGCTCAAGATGCTGCTGGATTATCTCGCCCAACATGAACGGGAGCTCAGCCGCGTCCTCACGCTGACCAAGCAGCATGCCACTCCTGCGGCGCTCAATACCTGGTGCTATGACTATTTCGAGAAGTATCCGGTCAAGCCCCATGAGGAGTGTCATGTCGAGTTTCGCGACATGGACACGCGGCAAGTTGTCGCCACCTTGCTCGCCGTGCATGAAAAGATCATTGGCTTATATCGCTACTTGCACCCACGCGCACAAGTGACGTCCTCCCGTGAGCTGCTCGAGCAGCTCTTGGAGCTTGAGGAACACGAAGCCATGCGTATTGCCCGGGATACGGCAAGGATGGAAGACCTGTAATGGCACCTCAGCGTCTCGCATCAACTCAAACGTTCAGAATTGCTTCATTCCCCTGGCAAAGAACCAAAAATTGACCAGGATCAAGAACAGCATGCCCTCACCGTTTCTTATCTTGACCTTTGGGTAACCCACAGGTTTTAGCTTGGTATCACGACTTGCCAACAGGGTTACCACGCATAAAAGGAGATCCAATCATGTGGGAAAATATGATGGCGCATATGGGGGATTACGGCTGGGCGCATATGCTCCTTGGCGGGCTGATGATGGTGGTGTTCTGGGGCGCCGTCATCGCCTTGGCTGTTTTCTTGGTGCGAAGTCTGATTCGAGGCCGGGACGATGGCGTTTCTCACCAGCGACCAACGGCACTGGATCTTCTGCAAGAGCGTTACGCCCGGGGCGAAATCGACCAGCAGGACTACGAGCAACGCAAGCGCGATCTTATGCATTGACGCTGTTTTATCCGCGCCATTGCGCCCACCAGAAGAGGGGGCTACCTAATGATACACCACGAGCACTGCCACCACGCTGAACGTGACGGAGTCGTCGCGCCGGTTCGCGGCGGTAAGTACGACAAGGTGCCGGCGGGGCATGCCGGCGCCGTCTACACCTGCCCGATGCATCCCGAGGTGCGCCAGACTAAGCACGGTGCATGCCCGCTGTGTGGCATGGGACTGGAGCTTGAATCGTCGGCGGTCGACGACGAGGGGCCGAATCCCGAGCTGGTGGATTTCACCCGCCGCTTCTGGGTCGCGGCCGCTCTCACGATCCCGGTGCTGGTGCTGGCGATGTCGCCCTATCTGGGCCTCACGGCGATCCGTGACTTCTTCGGTGAACGAAACGCGATGTGGCTCGAGCTGATGCTTAGCACCCCGGTGATCCTGTGGGCGGGCTGGCCATTCTTCGTGCGCGGCTGGAACTCGTTTCGCACCATGAACCTCAATATGTTCAGTCTGATCGGCATGGGAGTCGGCGCGGCCTATCTGTTCAGCATCGTCGCGGTGCTGGCGCCGGGCATCTTCCCCGAGGGCTTCCGCGATCCCGAAACCGGCCAAGTCGGTGTCTATTTCGAGGCCGCGGCGGTCATCGTCGCCCTGGTTCTGCTGGGCCAGATCATGGAGTTGCGCGCTCGTGAAGGCACCGGCAAGGCGATCCGCGCACTGCTGGACATGGCCGCCAAGACCGCCCGGGTGATCCGATCCGACGGCAGCGAGGAAGAGATCCCGCTGGAAGACGTGCAGGTGGGCGACCATCTGCGGGTGCGGCCCGGTGACAAGGTACCGGTGGACGGTGTGGTGGTCGAGGGCCGCTCTTCCATCGACGAATCGATGATCTCCGGCGAGCCGGTGCCGGTGGAAAAGGTCGACGGCGACAAGGTCACCGGGGCCACCATCAACGGCACCGGCAGTCTGGTCATGGAGGCCACCCGGGTTGGTGCCGATACCATGCTCAGCCAGATCGTCGAGATGGTGGCGAATGCTCAGCGCTCGCGAGCGCCAATTCAGAAATTCGCCGACAAGGTGGCGGGCAAGTTCGTCCCCGCCGTTATCGGCATCGCGATCCTTTCTTTCATTGCCTGGGCGATCTGGGGGCCGGCGCCGGCCTATGCCTATGCGCTGGTCTCGGCGGTGGCGGTGCTGATCATCGCCTGCCCTTGCGCCCTGGGGCTGGCCACGCCGATGTCGATCATGACCGCCACCGGGCGTGGCGCGCAGGCTGGCGTGCTGATCAAGAACGCCGAGGCGCTGGAGCGTTTCGCCAAGGTCGATACGCTGATGGTCGACAAGACCGGCACCCTGACCGAAGGCAAGCCGAAACTGGTGGCGGTGCTGCCTGAAACCGGGCACGACGAGACCGAGGTGCTGCGCCTGGCCGCAACGCTGGAAAAGGGCTCCGAGCACCCGTTGGCCGAGGCCATCGTCACCGGCGCCGAGGCGCGCGATGTCACGCTGGGCAAGGCCGATGATTTCGAGGCCGTGACCGGAATGGGCGTCAAGGGTGTGGTCGATGGCAAGCCGGTGGCACTGGGCAATGCCAGGCTGATGGCCGAACTGGGTCTCGACGGCGGTAAGCTGGCGGACACCGCCAATGCCCGTCGGGACGAAGGCGAGACGGTGATGTTCGTGGTGCTCGACGGCGCCATCGCCGGCCTGGTCAGCGTCGCCGACCCGGTGAAGGAGACCACCCCCGAGGCACTGAAGGCGCTGCACCAGCTGGGTTTCCGCATCATCATGGCCACCGGCGACAACGAGCGCACCGCAAAGGCGGTGGCCGGACGCCTGGGCATCGATGAAATCCGTGCCGATGTGATGCCCGAGGACAAGGCTCGCATCATCCGCGAATTGCAGGAGCAAGGCCGCAAGGTCGCCATGGCGGGGGATGGGGTGAACGATGCTCCTGCGCTGGCCCAGGCCGATGTCGGTATCGCCATGGGCACCGGCGCCGACGTGGCGATCGAGAGCGCGGGCTTTACGCTGGTCAAGGGCAACCTCGACGGCATCGTGCGCGCCCGCAAGCTGTCCCAGGCCACGATGCGCAACATCAAGCAGAACCTGTTCTTCGCGTTGATCTATAACGCGGCCGGCGTACCGATCGCCGCCGGGATTCTCTATCCATTCCTCGGCATCCTGATCTCGCCGATGTTCGCCGCCTTTGCGATGACCGCGTCATCCCTGTCGGTGGTCTTGAATGCGCTGCGTCTGCGTCGGGTGAGGATCTGACCATGGCCGACGACAAGCGCTGGTTGGACCGGCAGCCGAGTAAAGGGCGTTTCTTTCTGATTGTTGGGCTTTCGCTGGCCGCCATGGTCTTCCTGCTCTTCCTGCTCTGGGAGGAGCACAAGGTGCATCTGCTTGGCGCGCTACCCTGGCTGATTCTGCTCGCCTGTCCGCTGATGCATGTGTTCATGCACCGTGGGCACGGCTCGCATGGCGGCCATGATGATCACAATGGAGGGCGCGATGAGTAGTAATGTGTCGTCTTTTCCGATGCTTGAGTTGCTCACCTATCAAGTCGAGTTTTGGCAACGTAGCTTGCGCTACCTGAACACCCTGCGCGAGCGCGCAGACAACATGCTTGAGCATGAACGGATGGGCAAGCCACCACTGCTCGACTTCGACTACGAAACGATCCTGGACGGGCGCCGACTGGAACGCCCCGCCAACTACGCCCTGCTGCGCATCACCCGAGTTGGCGAGGAGTGTTTGGAAGACTGCCTCGACGAGACCAAGCCGCCGGTCATGGTCGTCGATCCGCGCGCCGGCCATGGCCCGGGCATCGGCGGCTTCAAGCGCGACTCCGAGGTCGGCATGGCTCTCCACGAAGGGCACCCAGTCTACTTCGTGATCTTCTTCCCTGAGCCCATCCCTGGGCAGACGCTGGAGGACGTGCTGCATGTCCTTCGGTGCTTCGTCGAGACGCTGGCCGAGCGGCACCCCGGCAAACCACCCGTGCTCTACGGCAACTGCCAGGCAGGTTGGGCCATCGCGCTGCTCTCCGCGGACTGTGAGGGCCTGGTCGGGCCGGCGGTGCTCAACGGCTCGCCGTTGTCCTACTGGTCCGGCGAATCCGGCGTCAATCCCATGCGCCTTGCCGGTGGACTGCTGGGCGGTGCCTGGCTGACCCATCTGCTGGCTGATCTAGGGGACGGGCGCTTCGATGGCGCGAATCTCGCCGCCAACTTCGAATCACTCAAGCCGGCGAATACCTTGTGGCAGAAGGATTATCAGCTGTTTGCCGACATCGACGGCCAGCGCGAGCGATTCCTCGAGTTCGAACGCTGGTGGACGGGCTTCTATAGCCTGAGCAAGCAAGAGATCACCGCTATCGTCGAGAATTTCTTCATCGGTAACAAGCTGGAACGTGGCGAACTCAAGCTCTGCCCCGGCTGTACCGTCGACCTCAAGCGCATCCGCAACCCCTTAGTGGTCTTTGCCTCCGACGGCGATAACATCACCCCGCCCCACCAGGCACTCAACTGGGTCCCGGCGGTATATCCGACCACCGAGGCACTCAAGGCCGCCGACCAGCGCATTGTCTACCTGCTCAACCCCCACGTCGGGCACCTGGGGATCTTCGTTTCCGCCAAGGTCGCACGCCTAGAACACCGGGCGATCCTCGAGAGTGTCGGCGATCTTAACGATCTCGCTCCGGGACTCTACGAACTGCGTATCGACAATCCCACCGGCGATTCCGATTGCCACAAGCCGCAGTTCCAGGTGCGGTTTGAGGAGCGCCGTGTAGAAGACCTGGGCTATCCCGACCAAGCGCCGGCGTTCGAGCAGGTACAAGCGCTTTCCAAGCACAACGTAGCCCTTTACGAGGCCTTCCTCGGACCTTGGGTGCGGCTATACACCACCTCCTGGTCGGCCGAGATGCTGCGTCAGCTGCATCCAGCACGTACCAGTCGGCTGATGTTCTCGGAGCGCTTTACTCCTTGGATGGGCGGCGTGAAGTGGCTGGCCGAGATGGTAGAGACCACGCCAACGCCGGTCGATAGCAGCAGCCCCTATCGGCAATGGGAGACGTTGATGAGCGACTCGATCGCCTCGGCGCTGGAGCTTGCCGGCACGACTCGCGATAGCTTTTTCGAGATGGCGTTTGAGGCGCTCTATGACGGGCCCTGGGCAGGTATGTCACGGGCAATGACCAGTCACGATTGATAGACGTTTTTTATTCACGAAAGGTCAGGAGGCCTCCCATGCACAACGAACATCGCCTTGGCGTCAGTGAAGCCAATCTAGTGATTCGGAAACTGAAGCTCGAGCCATGCAGCCAGCGAGGGCTCGAGATAGCGCTCCAGGAAATCGATCAGCTTTACGGTCTCGACAGAGTGGCTTTCGATGAAAAGAGGCGAATGCTTCGTCTGGACTACGATGCATCGCGGATCTGTATCGAGTGCGTCGAAGAGATCCTGAAAAGGCATTCGATCGACATCAGCCATGGTTGGTGGAATCGCTTCAAGGAAGAGCATTACCGGTTCGTCGATCAAAACATCAAGGACAATGCCGCCAAGGATCCCTGGAGCTGTCATTAGAGGCCATCCAATCATTTACGCATTTACTGTTCAGCTTCGATTCAGGGTTGAATCCTAGGTTAGAAGTATCTGCGGCGAAGGGGGATGCCATGTACGCCAAGGCGCCTTTACCTGGAATATTGGCCCATGCTCGAGTGGCATACATAGACTCCAAGCGCAGAGCTATCAGGAATCCATCTTTTTGCAAGCAGCCGAGGACATCTCATGAGAGCGACCTTCTCCACATTGTTCACCTCCACCTTGCTGCTGCTGGGCGCATCCGGTGCCCAGGCGGCGATCACCGACAGCGCCAGGCTTTACAAGAACCCCGCCTGTGCATGCTGCGATGGATATGCCCGACACCTGGAGTCCAAGGGAATCGATGTCGAGATCATCGATGATCAGGACCTCGGCCAGATTAAGATGGATGCGGGGATTCCACGAGGCCAAGGCTCATGCCACACGGTCATGCTGGGGGATTACATCATCGAGGGGCATGTACCTTTCGCGGCGATCGAGAAGCTGTTAGAGGAGCGCCCGGATATCGACGGGATCAGCCTGGCGGGCATGCCTCAGGGCACTCCCGGCATGCCGGGCACGCAACAGGCGCCTTACGAGATCATGAGTTTCGAGGGCAGTGAGACCTCTCCCTTTCTGACCCTTTAGGGGGCTAGGCGAGTTTCCGGTAACGATCGTTGGGAGTAATATTGGAATGAAGAGATTCGAACGTGCCCGACTGTTGAGTGCCATGGCTGGCTTGGCTGTCGCCAGCTTGGCCATGCCGGCCATGGCCGATGAATCGCGCGCCTATGTCCCGTTGGGCAGCGCGGATAGCATCGCCATCATCGATACCGATAGCTATCAGGTAAGCGGTCAGTCGCAAGGGGTCGTCAACTCCCACGGGTCCGACCTGACGCCGGACGGTCGATTCCTGGTGGCCGGTAGCCTGACTCCCAGCGCAAGTGGGGAAAAGCCGTCGAAGCCGGCGGGTGTCTCGGCGGACGAACACGCGGCGCACCATGGCGGCGGTGGTGACACAGCCTCCTCGTCGAGCACCCAAGGCACGCTGTACCTGATTGACACCGCAAGCAATGAGGTCGTCCGTCAATTCGACGTGCCAGGCCCGGTTCATCACGTGCTGGTGACCGCCGATGGGCGCTACGCCGTATCGACTCATCCCATGGGCGGCGGTATCAGCGTCGTTTCCCTGGACAGTGGGGAACTGGTCGCAAACCTGGCAACGGGTTCCGCGCCGAATTACATGGTTCAGCATCCGCAGGACCGCTCCCTCTATGTCAGCAACTCCGGCAACGGGACGGTCAGCGAGGTCGACACCGAGAACTGGTTCGTGCGCAAGAACATGCGTCTGGACGGGAGCCCCGAGCACATGGTGCTGGACAGTGATCGCGGGCGGTTATACGCCAACGACGCGGCCGGGGGGCAAGCGGTCGCCCTTGAACTGGAATCTGGCGACATGGTGGCGCAATACCCGGTCGGATCGGAGCCTCATGGCATCGATCTGTCGGCGGATCTTGGCACCCTTTACGCCACCAGTCAGGGGGAAAATCGTCTGGTGGCCGTGAGCCTTGCCGATGGCGCGATTCGAGAGAGGGAACTTGCTCCGGAACCTTATCACCTCGCCATCAACCCGGCCGATGGAAGGCTATTGATATCAAGTCGCGAGAAGCCCCAGCTCTGGGTGGTAGATCAGCGCACCCTGGATACTCTCGAAACGGTTCCGCTCGCGGGAATCGGCCACCAGATCGCCGTAAAAGAATAAGTCGGAAAAGATGCAAACCCCTTTTGAGATGAAGGGGTGATGCTTGCCAGTGTCATCTATCATTTCGATGAGGTTTTGGCGTGAGTATCGCTGCCACAAGCCTTGCAATATCGATCGAACCAAAACCTCCCTCGCTGCGTACTTTTCTTCTTGTTTCGTGTGTGATGCGGCCTCTTGTTAGAGGGCTTTCCTGAAAATAAGCTGAGTATAAAATTCACAAAAAAGTTTGATGTTTTCAGTTTAGTTTCAGGTAATGCATTCATAGTAGACACATATCCACAAAGCAGAGGAAGTACCATGAACGTAGTCAAGAAATCAGTTGCCTTGATCGTTGCCGTCGCCAGCCTTTCGTCCGTTTCGGTGGTGCTGGCATCGGTTGATTATGAAAACACTACAGGGCAGTCCGCGCAACTCAATAAAATCATGCAAAACCTGCCCAGCAATGAAGCCCTGAATCAGGATGGATGGCGCAATCAAAAGATAGATGAGAACAAGAAAAATAATGCCCTCAATATGTTCAGAGAACATAACATGCAAGGTCAAAGTGGTGGAATGTCCGAGACCAAGCCATACATCAATTTAAATAAAGAGCAAGCCAATGGTTCCTCGGATCGCGGAGGCGCAGCCCATTCCCCTCTTCATGAGCAACCCGCTGTTGGCAATCGTCTCGACAAGTGACGGCTAGAGAGCGCTGTCATAGGACTCAGGCGGTAGTTCTCATAGAAAGCCATGGCCAGCCTATCTCTCGGAGAGGCTGGCCATTTTATGAGGTCGTGATCCGTGATGCCCCTCGGAGCCAATGCTTGAGGCTCTCTGCCTCCTCTAGGCGCCTGCCAGAAGAAATATCCCACGCGTTCAGCTTCATTTCAGTAATAGCCAATATGCTAAGTCCAATACTCATAAAGGGTTGATTCATAGGCGACATTTTATCCCATCAGGTAACATCAGGAACAATACGAATGAGACAGGGTTGGCGAACATCCATAGTGGCGCTGTTGATGGGGACGGCCGCAATACCATCTGCCTGGGGCGAAGAGGCGGGGCTGGAATTGAACCAGGCGGTCCAGATGGCACAGTCTCGCGACCCTTGGCTCAGCGGCAGCCAATACACTCAAGAGGCACTGGAAGCCGAAGCGACGGCGGCGGGAACGCTGCCGGACCCGATGATTTCGCTTACCGCGGCCAATCTTCCTGCCGATACTTTCAATACCCATCAAGAGCCGATGACACAGTTCAGTGTCGGCGTCACCCAGATGTTTCCCCGCGGGAACAGTCTCGATCTGATGGAAAAGCAGAAAGAGCAGCTTGGACAACAGCACCCCTTCATGCGGCAGGATCGCAAGGCAAAGGTAGCGGCGACAGTGAGTCAGCTATGGCTCGAGGCCTATAAGTCGCAACAGACGATTGCGCTCATCGAGCAGGATATGGGTCTTTTCGAACAACTGGTGGATGTGGCCCAGATCAACTACTCCACGGCATTGGGCAAGGCGCGCCAGCAGGATGTGATTCGTGCGCAGTTGGAGCTGACTCGGCTGGAAGACCGCCTGACGTCGCTCAACCAGCAAGGGGAGGCCTCCCAGCAGCTCCTGTCGGAATGGATAGGCGATGCGGCCATTGCGCAACCCCTGGCGGGTGAGCTACCCGAGCTGACCCTGGCCATGCCGGAAATCGCCCAGGAATCGACAGCGCTCTCCCGGCGAGAAGCGGGTCAGATGCTGGTGCGTCACCCCGCCGTGAAAGCACTGGATATGAAGATCGAGGCGGTCAAGACCGGTGTCGATCTTGCCTATCAGAAATACTGGCCAGAATGGAGTGTCACGGCAAAATACGGCTATCGTGCCGATGATCCCATGGGAAATGATAGGGCCGGGCTTTTTACCGCCGGGGTGGCCTTCGATGTGCCTATTTTTACGGAAAAGAAGCAAGACAAGGAAGTGGTTGCCGCCGTTGCAAAAGCCGAGTCCACCAAGACGGATAAATCACTGTTGCTGAGAAATATGCTGGCCAATCTCGAGAAAAGCAAGGTCCAGCTCGTTCGTTTGAATGAGCGAATGGACCTCTATTCTACCCAGCTTCTTCCTCAGTTGGATGAGCAAGCAGAAGTCTCTCTCGAAGCCTATAACAACGACGATGGCGACTTTGCCGAGGCCGTCAGATCCTACATCGACGAGCTTGATACCAAGATCGAATTTCTGAATATCGCGGTCGAGCGCCAGAAGTTGATCGCGGCAATCAATTATTACCTTGCAGGTGTTGAGTAACCGCTTATTGTTTTCTTGGTTCAAGAGGCCGGTATGAAAAGAGTCGTGCTGTATGTGCTGCTGTTGCTAGTGGGTGCTGCGCTTGGCGTCGCGGGGTATGGCGCCTATGCGACGCTGATGAAGGAGCCAATGGCTGAGGAGCAGGATAGCCAGGAGCCCCTTTATTGGGTGGCACCGATGGATCCCAATTACCGGCGAGACCAGCCGGGTAAATCCCCCATGGGGATGGACCTGGTTCCCGTCTATGAAGAAGAAAATGCGGAGCAAGATGACGGGGCTGGCGTCGTGCGTATCTCGCCGGCCATCGAAAACAACCTGGGGGTTCGCACGGCCCATGTGAATAAAGGCGTTTTCGATTCGGAGATCAGGACGATCGGGTATGTGCAGTATGACGAAGATCAGTTGGTGCACATACACCCGCGTGTCGAAGGCTGGATAGAAAAGCTGTACGTGAAGTCGGAAGGCGATCCGGTCAAAAAGGGCGAGCCGCTTTACGATATCTATTCCCCCACCCTGGTGAATGCCCAGCAAGAACTTGTGCTGGCGATCAATCGAGGTAATTCACGATTGATTCAAGCCGCGGAAGAACGGCTGGAAGCGTTGCAGGTTTCTGCTTCCGCTATCCGGGCGGTCAAGAACTCGAAGCGGGTCACACAGTCCGTGACCATTTTCGCCCCGCAGGATGGCGTCATCGATAACCTGAACGTGCGTGAAGGCTTCTTCGTCAAGCCGGGTACCACCATGCTGTCGATCGGTGCCTTGGAGGAAGTCTGGGTGGTGGGCGAAGTGTTCGAGCGTCAGGCGGCCCTCGTTGAAAAAGGGGACGAAGTCACGCTCACCTCGGAATATCTGCCCGGCAAGACCTGGAACGGCACGGTGGATTACATCTATCCGACACTGAACAGCAAGACGCGCACGGCCCAGGTGAGAACGCGGCTCGATAACAAGGACCGGCTGCTCAAGCCTAACATGTTCATGCAACTGACGATTCATAGTCGTAGCGATAACACCGCCCAGCAGATCCCCCGTGAGGCGCTTATCCGTACCGGCGAGCAGAACCGGGTCGTCTTGGCCCTCGGGGATGGCAAGTTCAAGTCGATCGAGGTGAAGGTCGGTCGTATCGGCGAGGATGTCGTCGAGATTCTCGATGGATTGGCGGTGGGGGAGCGCATCGTCACCTCCGCGCAGTTCCTGCTCGATTCCGAATCCAGCAAGACATCGGATTTCATGCGCATGAATCATGACCAAAGCGGCAGCGGTTCGTCCCAGGAAATGGACCAAGGCGACCACGCGGGCATGAATCATGTCATGGAAGACGACCCCGCTCAGAACCAGGAAATGGCTCAGGACGAGCATGCGGGAATGGATCACTCCATGGAAAGCGACAGCGAATAAGGAAACATTGACATGATTGCCTCCATTATTCGCTGGTCCGTCAGCAACCGCTTCTTCGTGTTGCTGGCCACCTTCCTGGTGGTCGGCGGCGGGTTGTACTCATTGAAGAACACGCCGGTCGATGCGCTACCCGATCTGTCCGATGTCCAGGTGATCGTCAAGACGAGCTATCCCGGCCAAGCGCCCCAGGTGGTGGAGGACCAGGTCACCTACCCGCTGACCACTGCGATGCTGTCGGTGCCAGGCGCGGTGACGGTACGTGGCTACTCGTTCTTCGGTGACTCCTACGTCTATGTGATCTTCGACGAAGAGACCGATCCCTACTGGGCGCGCAGCCGTGTCCTGGAATATCTGAGTCAGGTGGCGCCGACGCTGCCTTCCAACGCCCGGCCGCAACTCGGCCCGGACGCCACCGGCGTGGGCTGGGTCTATCTCTACGCCCTGGTGGACAGGACCGGCGAGCATGACATCAGCCAGCTGCGCAGCCTTCAGGACTGGTTCCTCAAGTTCGAGCTGCAAACCGTACCGGGGGTATCCGAAGTCGCGGCCATCGGCGGCATGGTCAAGCAATACCAGGTGCAGGTCGACCCGGAAAAGCTACGGGCCTTCGACATTCCGCTGTCGAAAATCCAGGTGGCGATCGAGCGGGGCAATCAGGAAGTCGGCGCCTCGGTGGTGGAAATGGCCGAGGCCGAGTACATGATTCGCGCCACCGGCTATATCCAGAGCGTCGAGGATCTTGCCAGCATCCCCTTGGGGCTGGACGCCAACGGCACGCCGCTGCTGTTGAAGGACGTGGCTGACATCAGCCTGGGGCCCCAGATGCGTCGCGGCCTGGCGGAGCTCAACGGCGAGGGTGAAACCGTCGGTGGCATTGTGGTCATGCGTTTCGGCGAGAATGCGCAAACGACCATCGAGGGTGTCAAGGCCAAGCTCGAGGAGCTCAAGCAAGGCCTGCCCGAGGGCGTCGAGATCGTCCCGGTCTACGACCGCTCCGGCCTGATCGACAGCGCGGTGAAGAATCTCGGGTACAAGTTGCTGGAAGAGTTCGTCGTCGTCGCCCTGGTGTGCATGGTCTTCCTTTTCCATGTCCGCTCTTCCCTGGTGGCCATCGTCAGCCTGCCCGTGGGCATCCTGGCCGCCTTCATCGTCATGCACCTGCAAGGCATCAACGCCAACATCATGTCCCTCGGCGGCATCGCCATTGCCATCGGCGCCATGATCGATGGCGCCATCGTCATGATCGAGAACATGCACAAGCACATGGAGCGAAAGCCGCTGACCCGGGAGAACCGCTGGAAGGTCGTCGCGGACTCCGCCAGCGAAGTGGGCCCGGCGCTGTTCTTCAGCTTGCTGATTATCACCGTCAGCTTCGTGCCGGTGTTCACCCTGGAGGCCCAGGAAGGCCGCATGTTCTCGCCGCTGGCCTTTACCAAGACCTATGCCATGGCGGCCTCTGCGGCATTGGCCGTGACCCTGGTGCCGGTGCTGATGGGCTATTTCATCCGCGGCAAGGTGCTGCCGGAACACAAGAATCCGATCAACCGGCTGCTCATCGCCCTGTACATGCCGGTATTGCGCAGGGTCCTGCGCTTCCCGAAGTCGACCCTGCTGGGGGCGGTGCTAGTCACCGTGGTCGGGCTCTGGCCGGCGACGCAGATCGGCAGCGAGTTCATCCCACCCTTGGATGAGGGTGACCTGATGTATATGCCCACCACCTACCCGGGCATCTCCATCGGCAAGGCCCGCGAGCTGCTGCAGCAGACGGACAAGCTGATCTATACCGTCCCGGAGGTGAAGACGGTATTCGGCAAGATCGGGCGCGCCGAAACCGCCACGGACCCGGCGCCGCTCACCATGATCGAGACCTTCATCCAGCTCAAGCCTCGGGACGAGTGGCGCGACGGCATGACCACCGAGAAGCTCAAGCAGGAACTGGATAGCCTGGTCAAGTTCCCCGGGGTGACGAACGCCTGGGTGATGCCGATCAAGACGCGCATCGACATGCTGGCCACCGGCATCAAGACCCCGGTGGGCATCAAGGTGGCCGGCCCCGATCTGAAAACCATCCAGGGCATCGGTCAGCAGCTCGAGACGATCCTCGCCGACGTGCCGGGCACCGCGTCGGTGTATTCGGAGCGGGTCGCCGGCGGTCGTTACATCAAAGCGGATATCGATCGCGAGAAGGCTGCTCGGTACGGGCTCAATATCGCCGATGTGCAGCAAGTGGTCTCCACGGCGATCGGCGGCATGAACGTCACGCAAACGGTGGAGGGGCTGGAGCGTTATCCGGTCAACCTGCGTTATCCTCAGGATTACCGCAGCTCCCCCGAACAGCTCTCTTTGCTGCCGATCGTCACGCCGGACGGCCAGCGCATTTCGCTGGGCGATGTGGCGGAGGTCGTCGTGGAGGACGGTCCGCCAGGCATCAAGAGCGAGAACGCCCGCCTCAATGGCTGGACGTTCGTCGACATCGCGGATGTGGATATCGGTAGTTACGTCCGGCAAGCCCAGGACGTGGTGCGTGACGAGCTCGACCTGCCTGCGGGTTACTCCGTCACCTGGTCCGGCCAGTACGAGTACATGCAGCGTGCCAAGGCCAAACTGACCTATGTCGTGCCCCTGACCTTGGCCATCATCATCATATTGCTGTACATGAACTTCAGGAGCCTGGCCGAGGTGGCCATCATCATGGGTACCTTGCCGCTGGCGATGGTGGGCAGCATCCTGCTGATGTACCTGCTGGGCTACAATTTCTCGGTAGCCGTCGGGGTCGGGTTCATTGCCCTGGCCGGGGTGGCCGTCGAGATCGGCGTCATCATGCTGGTCTATCTGAATCAGGCCTACCGCGAGATGCTGGAGCGCTGTCAAAGCCACGATGTGGAGCCGCGGGCGGAGACGCTGCGTCATGCGGTTCTGCATGGCGCCGGGCTGCGCGTTCGCCCGGTGATGATGACCGCCGCCGCCGTCATCGTGGGCCTGCTACCCATCATGTATGGCTCGGGCACCGGCTCCGAGGTGATGAGCCGCATCGCCGCTCCAATGGTCGGGGGAATGATAAGCGCGGTGCTGCTGACTCTGCTGGTATTGCCGGCGGCGTATTTCCTGTGGCGCAAGGCCGCCCTGCGGTGAGCCAGTAGTGAACGTGTAGTGCGAACGTGCAGCAAGAGAGGCGCACCCATCGTGGGTGCGCCTCTGTCCATTCAGCTTATATTCAGGAAAGTGGGCTAGCGTTTACGTGGCGTACTTATTGGTCTAGTTTTATAGGCGACTGTCATATAACGGCTTTCTGCCGTACCAAAAAGACAGGGACGCACTGGCTATCGTTATCGTGCCAGCAAGGCGAGGGACTCGCATGGAGCTGCTTACACTCTTTTTCATCATGTCGATCGCTTTGGGTGGCGGGTTGTGGCTGCAGTGGTGGCCGCGTCGCCATCAACCGATGCCGACCTATCCCCAGCGGGCGCCCTTCCTGGGCGGTGGCCTGCCCGAGACCCACGCCTGGAGCCGCTTCCATGTCCGCTACTACCCCATGACGCTGCTGCTCATCGCCTTCGAGATGGAGATGATGTTCATGTACCCCTGGGCGGTGGTCTACGTCGAGCAGGGCCTGAAGGCGGTGATGGAGATGGGCATGTTCTTGGCCATCCTCTCCGTGGGTATCGTCTACGGTTGGCGCGAGGGGGTGTTCAAGTGGCAGTGAGTTGGCTGCAACGTTTGGCGGCACAAGCCACCGTACCGGTATTTCCGGTACGGGGCATGCAGGGCGAGCCTGCGCTGCACCGCCTGGCCCTGACACCGGGCATCACGCTGGTGGATTCCCCACGCCATGCCAGCATCCTGCTGATCGCCGGGGGGGTGCCACCGGATCAGCATGAGGCGCTGCGTCGGGTGCACGACCAGTTGCCTGGCCCCTTTGCCACCCTGTGGTACCGCAGCGAACCTCTGGATGAGCTTGCCGGTGCCACGCGACTCGACGATCCCGAGGCCTTGCCTGGGGCGCTGATGAGAATCCACCGCGAACTGATGAATGGAAAGCGCGGTAGTTCGCCGCGTCTATTGCCGGATGAGCCCCCCAACCCCTGGGAAGGGCTAGGCGACGATGGCCATGGCGGCGAAGGCATGATGGGCGGCGTACCCTACGGCCGGCCCATGGCCATGAACATGCACGACGATATCCGCGACGGGCTCACCCTCGATTCATTGACGTTTACCCTTGGTCCCTTCCTGCCCATGCTGCCCCCCGGATTGGGCGCGAAGGTGACCCTGCAGGGCGATCTCATTCAAAGCTGGGTCACCCAGCAATCCCCATATCCCATGGCCCTCGAGAGGGTGTTCCTGGAAGCCCGGCAGCGTCCGGCGCCCATCGCGAAACTCGAGCTGGCCCGGGCGCGTTATCATCTACATCGCCTGGCGTTCGCCCTGCGCCTGGCCGGCCTCGACCGTCTGGCACTGGAAAGCCTGCGCCTGGCCAAGGGAGTGAGCCCCGACAGCCGGTTGGAGGGGCTGCGCCGCCGCCTGGCACGCTGCGGCTTCTTTCATCTGACGACCACTGGGCGAGGACGACTCGACGAGAATCAGGCTCGCCGGGTGGGGGGCATTGCGGCCAGGGCCGCAGGACTCGAGGAGGATCTGCGCAGTCGGGACGCCGCCTATGGTCGATTGAAGTTCGCGCCGGTCGTTCAGAGCGACGGCGATACCAATGCCCGCTGGCGCCAGACCCTGGCGGAAATCGAGCAGTCCCTGCAGTTGGCGCGCCAGGCCGAGCAGGAGGAGCTGTACAGTGAGACGACCGACGCCATCGAGACGCCGCGCGGTCCCTGGGGCGAATACCGACCCGAGGATGCCAGTGGTGTGCTCGATGACCTGTTGCCCGGTCTGGAGTGGGACGAGGCGCTGAGTACCCTCGCGAGCCTGGATCTGGCGGCGGTCTCGGAATGGCCGCAGGAGGCACCGGGCGACGAGCCTGAATCTTCCGAGGAGCGTCGGGGATGATTTTCAACGAGCTCATTCTACCGGTCGCTCTGGTAATGGTCGTCCTCGTGGTCGGCGCCTATCTGGTGGCGGTGATCGACGAGGCGATCGCTGGTACGTTGGGCATGCCGCGAGCCAGCAGCGTCTGGATAGCGCCGCTGACCCAGGGCGCCTGGCTGCTCACACAGCAGACCAACGCCACCGAGGCGCCGGACTGGCGGGCCTGGCGACTGGCCCCGGCACTCTATCTGGCCCTGGCCGCGACCGGGCTGGCGGTGGTGCCCTTCTCGCCGACGCTGATTCCCACCGATCTGACGACCAGCGTGGTGCTGTGGGGCAGCGTCGAGGCCCTGGCCACGGTGGTGATCTTCCTGCATGGTTGGTCCGCGAATACCTTGCTGGCACTGATCGGTGCCTATCGCTACGTGGCCCTGGGGCTTTCCTACATCCTGATCAGCATGTTCGTGCTGATCGGCGTGGCGTTGCCTGCCGAGTCGCTGCAATTTTCCCAGGTGGTGGCCTCCCAGGAGGGGCTCTGGAATGTGATTCGCCAGCCCCTGGGGCTGCCGCTGTTTTTGATCGTCGGCCTGGGCATGACCTTCTGGGGACCGTTCAACCTGGCAGACTCCCGGGATCTGGCCGGGGGCACGGCGTCGGCGGTGTCCGGCCCGCCACGGCTGGTGTGGAACCTGGCTCGGGCGGCGATGCTGGTGGCCTTCAGCGGCGCGGCGGCGAGCGCCTTTCTCGGCGGCTGGCTGGGGCCCTGGTTGCCGGGCCCTGTGTGGATGCTGCTCAAGATGCTGGCGGTGCTCGCCGTGCTGTTGCTGATCGGTCGGCTGGTGCCCCACGTACAGCCGGAGCGCTGCGTCACCCTGATGTGGGTGGTGCTGTTGCCGCTATCTTTCGTCGATCTGATCTGGGCAGGCGTGGAGGCTCTTCTTTAATGGATTATCCGCTTATCGTCGATATCTTCTTTCTGCTGCTCGCCGCTCTGGCGGTGGTCTCCGGTTGGCGCGTGTTCGCAACCGATTCCATGGTGCGTGCCTCCTTCTTCCTGCTGGTGTCCTTCATCGCCGTGGGCGTGATCATGATCCTGCTGGCGGCGGAATACCTGGGGGTGGCGATGTTCTTCATGATGGCCGTGGAGATGATGGTCATGGCGATCTTCATGGTCATGTTCATGATGAACCCGGCGGGGCTCAATCCGATGATGATGGTGCACCAGCACAAGTTTTCCATCGCCGCCGGGGCGGCGATCTTCGTGGTGCTCGCCGCCGTGGCGCTGCTGGCCGAGTTTCCCGATAGTCCCTTGCCGGGGGATCTCGACCCGGTCAAATCCCTGGGTAATGAGTTGCTTGGCGATTCGATGCTGATCTTCGAGTCCGCGGGTATCGTGCTGCTGACCACCATGATCGGCGTGGTGGTGCTGTCGAGCCATCGCGGGCGTTATGGTGCCGCCGAGGAGGGCTCGATGCCACCGGGACTCGAGCCGGGCGGCGATCCGGCGGGCATGCCGGAAGAAGAGGATGAGGGCGGTGGTCATCACCATTGCCACTAGGCGCTCGTTATAAATCCTTAGAGATGGATAAAGACTGGCTCGGGGGTAGGCCACAGCGAAGGTCTTTTGCCATGGCCGGAAAAGGCTCCATGCAATTCCGGCATTTCCGCCATCCATGGCGGTCAGATGGCAAAAGTAGCGCCCAGGGAGAGGTTCACAGCGCCTTCGCGACGGCCTACCCGCGAGACCACTCGGCTTAACGCAAGGAGGCAAGAATGACGCTGGTAACTCTCTTATTACTCGCCGCCGCGCTGATCGGCATCGGCTTCTACGGCGCGCTCTCTCAGCAATCCTTCGTGATGCTGATGATGGGCCTCGAGCTGATCTTGAACGGCGTCATGCTGGCCGCCGTGGCCTTCTGGGCCCTGAGCGGCGCCGGTGCGCCGGAAGGCCAACTGCTGACCATCGTGGTCATGGCGGTGATGGCCATCGAGATGGCCATGGGCTTTGCCCTGGTGGTGGCGGTGTTCCGCACCAAGCAGGCCGACGTGACCGAAGGGATCACGGGGTTGAAGCACTGATGCTGTGGACGCTTGCGCTGTTTCCATTGCTGGGCGCGACCCTGCTCTATCTGGGCGGCCGACATCTGGGTCGTGGTGGGCTGACGCTTGCGGCAGCGCTTGTCCTGCTGATGACGCTTGCGCTGGCCGGTCTGGCGGTGACGAATGACTGGCAGGGCAGCGTTGCCTGGAGCGAGGCGCTGCGGCTGACGCTGGCGCTCTCCACCGCCAGTCGTGTCTTCGCCTTGACGATACCGCTGATTGCACTGCCCATCGTCGTCTATGCCGGGTATCACGAGGTGGCCCAACGCACCGGCTATCGTCGCGGCAGCCGCCAGGGCGCGCGCCTGGTCGGGCTGCTGCTGGGCTTCGTCGGTGCCATGCAGCTGCTGGTACTCGCCGATGATTTCTTGACGCTGCTGATCGCCTGGGAACTGGTCGGCGCCTGCTCCTGGGCGCTGATTTCTCACAAGTGGGGACAAAAGGAGGTGCCCAAGGAGGCGGCCCAGGCCTTCCTGGTCACCCGCTTCGGCGATCTGGGGCTGTATATCGCCGCGGCGGCGGTGTTCGCCGGCAGCGGCGGTTTCGGCTACGCCGACCTGGCGGCCCTGGACGGCGGCCTGTTGAGCGTGGCGGTGGCCGGTATCCTGCTGGCGGCGGCGGCCAAGTCGGCGCAACTGCCATTCTCCTCCTGGCTGTTCGCCGCCATGGCCGGCCCGGTGCCGGTGTCGGCGCTGCTGCATTCGGCGACCCTGGTGGCGGCAGGCATCTATCTGCTGGCGCGTCTGCAACCGACGCTTTCCGCCGTCGCCTGGTTCGCGCCGCTGGTCATCGGCCTCGGACTGGCCACCGCCCTGGTCGGGGGCGTGGTGGGGATGTTCCAGAATCACGCCAAGAAGCTATTGGCGGCCTCCACCTCGGCCCAGTACGGCTTGATGTGGGTCGCGGTGGGGGCAGGTTTTCCCGGCGTGGCCCTGCTGCATTTCGTCGCCCATGCCTTCTTGAAGGCCGGCTTGTTCCTGGCGGCGGGGCTCGTCGAGCGCCAGGCCGGCAGTTACAACCTGCACGCCATGCGCCAGGGGCGACGGTTGCCGGGTATCGCATTGGTTACCGCCGTGCCGAGTCTGGCCCTGGCAGGCATGATTCCCTTGGGGGCGGCCTGGAGCAAGGAGCAGATCGCGGCGGCGGCGGGTCAGCAGGCCGTCTGGCTGGCGCTGCTCGTGGCCCTCGCCGGAGGCTTGAGCGCATTGTATGCCACACGCTTTCAGTTGCTGGCCTACGGTCGTCCGTTGCGTCGGGAGCGTTCGGAACTGCCGCATGGTCCTCGACCGTCCCGGGCCGAAAGCGGGGCGCTGGTGGCGCTGGCCGGGGTGACGCTGTTGCTCTCCCTCGTCTGGTGGCCCGAGGTGCAGGTCTGGCTTGTCGAAGCATGGCCCCAGCGATTGCCGAAGGGCAAGCCCTGGGAGTTGATCGTTTCGCTCGTGCTGGTGGTGTTGGGCATCGCCGTGGGATTCGTCATGACGCGCCGTCGGCACCGCTCGAGTGCCTGGCAATCCTGGGCAGCCACCTGGTTCGGCTTGCCATGGGTGATTCAGGGGAGCGCGATGGGTGCCCTGCTGCTGGGTCGCGTTCTTGCCCGTTTCGATGACCGGGTCGTGGATGCCGGGCTGCGCGGCACGGCGCGCTTCGGCCAGTGGCTGGCGCGACGCCATGCCCGAGAGGGCGAGGCCTTTGCCGAGGGCGTGCCCGGTGTGATGACCCGCCTGAGTGAATGGGGCGGCCACTGGGCACGCCAGGCCCAGAGCGGCCAGACCCACCATTACTACGCCGGCATCAGCCTGGGCCTCGTCGTCATTTTCGCCATCCTGTTGATAGGAGCCTTGCTGTGATTCTCACCGTCGCCTGGATCGTCCCCCTGCTGGGTGCCGTCGCGCTTGCCGCTTTCCCCCGCTGGAGCGAGGCGCGGGCGCGGCAATGGTCGGCGGTGATGGCCGTGCTGTCGCTGCTGGCGCTGGTGGTCGCCTGGCTCGGCTTCGATCCGGCGGGGCCGCTTTTCCAGCATATCGACGAGTTGCAATGGGTACCCAGCATCGGGGTGGCCTATCGGGTCGGTGTCGACGGCATCGCCCTGGCGGTAGCGACCATGAGCGCGCTGCTGTTCGTCGCGGCCATCGTCTATCCGGTGGATACTCTCGGCCAGCCACGCCAGTACTACGCTTGGCTGCTGTTCCTGCAGGCGGTCTCCCTGGGGGTGTTCCTGGCGCTGGATCTGCTGCTGTTCTACGTGTTCTTCGACCTGACCCTGGTGGGGATGTTCTTTCTCATCGGCCGCTGGGGGCACGGCACGCCCCAGGTCTCGGCGCTCAAGTTCTTCCTCTATACCTTCGCCGGTTCGCTGCTGCTGCTGCTGGCGATCATCGGCCTGTATCTGTCGATCGAGCCGCACGGCTTCGATATGCGCGTGCTGATCGAACGCCAGCCCCTGGCCGGTACCGGCCTCTACGCCGGGTTGGTGTTCCTGGCGCTGATGCTGGGCTTTGCCATCAAGACGCCGCTGGTGCCGCTGCATACCTGGCTGCCCCAGGCCCACGTCGATGCCCCGGGCCCGGCCTCGGCGATCCTCGCCGGGGTGCTGCTCAAGATGGGCACCTACGGCATGATTCGTCTGCCGTTCGCGATGATGCAGGAGACCTTCGCCGAGTATTCGCTGACCGTCGCCATCGTCGCGCTGGTGGCCATCCTCTACGGCGCCCTGGTGGCGCTGGGGCAGAGCAACCTCAAACGCCGCATCGCCTACACCTCGATCAACCACATGGGCTATACGGTACTGGGCATCGCCGTGGCGGCGGCATTCTTTGCCGATAACCAGGCCGCGCGCCAACTGGCGCTGACCGGGGCGACGGTGGAGATGGTCGCCCACGGTCTGATCACCGGGGCGCTTTTCCTGATCTGCGGCTCCTTCTGGCAGCGTACCGGCGACTACGAGCTGGATCACTACGGCGGCCTGGCCCATCGGGCGCCCTTGCTGACCGGTTTCACGGTGCTGGCCGCCTTCGCGAGTCTCGGCATGCCGGGGCTGGCCGGCTTCGTCGCCGAGTTCCAGGTGTTCGCCGGTACCTTCGCCATTTACCCCTGGCTAGCGGTGCTGGGGGTGCTGGGCATCCTGATCACTGCGGCACTGTTCCTGGATATGCTGCGCCGGCTGTTCTTCGGTCGGCTGCCGTCGCATCTGGGCGGATTTAGCGAACTGAAACGGGCCGAGTGGGGCGTGCTGGGCGTGCTCTCCCTGGGCATCCTGGTCATCGGTGTCGCGCCGCGGTTCCTGCTGACCCTGATCGAGGCGTCTTCCGCGTTGCTGGTGGGAGTGCGCTGATGCCCATCGGTGACCTGCTGCCCGAGATCATCCTGCTGGTCGGCGCGGTGTTGATCGTGCTGTTTGCCTCCTTCGCGCCTCACCGGCGCCAGGCCTGGGCCGCCAGCCTGGCGCTGGTCGCCCTGGCGCTTGCGGCGGGGGTCGGCCTGCTGCAATGGCGCGAGCCCCCGGCCCTGACCTTTTCCGGGGTCTGGGCACTGGATACGGCTGCCGTCGTCACCAAGCTGCTGGTGCTGCTGAGCGGAGCGATCGCCGTGGCACTGTCGCCGGACTGGATGCGCAGCGACCGCCGCCATGGCGAGTACTACGCCCTGTGCCTGTTCACGCTGCTCGGCGTGATCATGATGGCCTCGGCCAACGACAGCATGGAGCTGGTGGTGGGCATCCTGCTCTCTTCCACGGCCAGCTACCCCTTGGTCGCCTACCACCGTGGCTTCGCCCCGGCGCTGGAAGCGGGCATGAAGTACTTCCTGATCGGCGCGTTGACCAACTCGCTGCTGGTGGTCGGTGTGGTGCTGTTGTTCGGCCTGGTGGGCGATACCGATTACGCACGCACGGCCGCCGTGTTGAGCGCCGCGCCCGATGCGGCGCCGCTGGCATTGAGCGTGGCGGTGGCCTGTATCGTGCTCGGGCTGACCTTCAAGCTGGCGGCGTTTCCCGGCCATGCCTGGATGCCGGATGTTGCCCAGGGCGCTCCGGCGCCGGTCGCCGCCCTGCTCACCGTGGCGCCCAAGATCGGTGCCGCGGTGGCCCTGGCGCGATTTGTCTCGCTGCTGCCCGAGTCGCAGCTCTGGCCGATCATCGTCGCCCTGATCGCCGTGGTGACCATGACCCTGGGCAACTTGGCGGCTTTGCAACAGACCGATGTACGGCGCCTGCTCGGCTGGTCCTCGGTTTCGCAATCCGGCTATGCGCTGATGGCGGTGGTGGTAATCGGTGCCGAGCCCCAGGCGTTACCGGCGCTGCTGGTGTTTCTTGCTGCCTATGCGCTGGCCAATCTCGCTGCTTTTGCGGTGGTGACCCATCTGCGTGGCCGCACGGCGCTGGCGGATTACCATGGGCTGGGCCGTACCCAGCCCGTCGTCACGGCGGTACTCATCCTGGCGCTGCTGTCGCTGGTGGGCATCCCGCCGCTGGTGGGCTTCTTCGGCAAGTTCCTGCTGTTCAAGGTGACCATCGCCGGCGGCTATGCCTGGCTGGCGGTGGTCGCCGCCATCAACACCGTGCTGTCGCTGTTCTATTACCTGCGGGTGATCGCGGTGACCATGTTCAAGCCCTTGGAGGGCGAGGTGCACGTTCTCGGCCGCTGGTCCTGGCTGGCGCTGTTGTTCAGCGCGGTATTGCTACTCGCGGCGAGCCTAGGCGTGGAGGGCGGCCTGGGGTTGATGGAGGCGATACGGCTGGCAGGGTAGGCTGGCCCCAGGCTGACTCACACGAGCAGTCCCTCGCCCATGCTGGAGCCAATTATCGCGGCGCGTTCACGCTCAGCTAGCTAATCTTACTTCGGTGTCGGTCTCCGGGGCGTCGATGCAGTGCTGTGTCTCGATGGTCACGTGCACCAATGATGGGCATCGAGCCTGGATGCGCCGCTTGTAGACACCAGGCGTTTCCGGGTCATGCGATACGACCGAGACGATGGCGGCATGAATATTGGGCCCAATCGACCAGAGGTGCAGGTCGCTGATTCGCGCATCGCCATTCTCGATAGCGTGTCTGACGTCTTCCTCCAAATCACTGCGCTGCTGATCGAGCAGCACGCGGGAGGTGTCCTTCAACAGATGCCATGACCAGCGGGTGATGAGTACCGCGCCAACGATACCCATGATCGGGTCCATCCAGTTCCAACCTGCATACTTTCCGGCCAGCAAGGCAGCGATCGCCAATACTGAGGTCAGGGCATCGGCGAGTACGTGGAAGTAGGCGGCTCGCCGGTTATGATCATGATGCCTGTGATGATGGTCATGGGCATCGTGACCATGATTATGACCATGGCCGTGATCCTCTCCGCCGAGTATCCAGGCCGATACGCCGTTGACGATCAGGCCGATGATGGCGACGACGATGGCCCCATCGAAGGAAATCGCGACCGGGTGGATAAAGCGATCAATACTTTCGAGCACCATGTACAGCGCGAAACCGGCCAGCAAGATGGCGCCGGCAAATCCGCCCAGCGCGTTGACCTTGCCGGTACCGAATGAGAACTGCACGTTTCCAGCGTTTTTACGTGCGTACGCATAGGCGAAAACCGCGATGCCCAGGGCGACCGCATGAGAGCCCATGTGCAGGCCATCGGCCAGGAGGGCCATCGAGCCGTAGAGGATGCCGGCCAGAATCTCCCAAACCATCATGACGAGCGTCAGGCCAACGACGATAAGGGTGCGTGTTTCACCGGAGCGTTTTTGGTCTTGGCCGAAGGTATGGTCATGCTGCCATTCTTCGAGTCGATGATGATGCATTCTGTAATGCTCCGGATTGATAGTTGTTAGCGCCGGCTTCGAAAGAGTTTCATGGCCATCCTGGTTATGAATGGTAATAGTAAGTATTCATTATAAAACGCTATTTTGATCTATCCTTACCAGGGGGATAGGATAAGGATCCTATCCTAGACGAACGGCAGTCACAACAATATGCAGGAAGCCCTCCAGCGACATCAAAGCCATGATGAGATTATCAAGCGGCTCAAGCGGGCCGATGGCCATCTGCGCCGCGTGATCACCATGATCGAGGAAGCACGCCCCTGCGTGGACATCGCGCAACAGTTGTACGCCGTCGAAAAGGCGGTGTGTCAGGCCAAGCGAACCCTGATCCACGATCATCTGGATCATTGCCTGGAGCACAGGGTAGAAGTCATTGCCGAGGGAGAAGCGGCTTCGCTAGACGAGTTCAAGCAAATCGCGCGGTATTTGTAGATAGCCGGCTCGCACTGTTGCCGTGAGCAAGCACTAGCGGCCAGATCCCACGGCAGGGGTACTTTCGGCTTGGCGAATCATGGAAGACTACCTTAGCGCGCTGCTCCCCCCATGCTCTCCTCGTTGGTGACAGAGGCGATGATCGCTGAGCATCTCGATGATGCGACAGCTTTCGACCCTGCCCCCAGCACATTGGCTTACCATGCGCTTTAGCTCATCACGCAGTGCTGCAAGTCGCTGCAATCGAGCCTCCACCTCTGCCAGGTGGCGCTTGGCGACGGCGTCGACCTCGTCACAGGGCATCTCCGGGTGATCCGCCATCTCCAGTAGCTCACGAACGGCCTCTATGGAGAAGCCGAAATCTCGGGCATGGCGGATGAACGTCAGCCGCCGGACAGTCCGCTCGTCATAACGTCGCTGACCTCCCTCGCTGCGCGTCGCATCGGGTAACAGCCCGATACGCTCGTAATAGCGTACCGTCTCGGGCTTGCAGCCAGAGTGTCGCGCCAATTCACCAATGCCGATCGGAGGGCTAGTCGTGGCTTGGCGTGTCGCATCATCAGACATGGCTTGAACCTATAGTTGCTACAGGGATTAGGATCAACGGCACGATAGCTCAAGCTTGGGAGCGATGCCATGAGTGAGTCAACGCATCACCACGCCTCCTCTGTTCTGATCCTGCGAATCGAGGGCATGGACTGTGGCGGCTGCGAGCGCAAGGTAGAGGCAGCACTGGGCCGACTGAAGGGCATCGAGGCGGTGTCGGCCAGCTCGGTCACCGGGTCAGTGAAGATCCACCCTCAACAGAATACAACGCCTTCTCATGAGGTGATCGAACGGACCCTTAACGAGCTTGGCTACCAGATTGCCGCCGATGAGGAAGGAGATGAGGCGGAGTCCTCCCCGGCACCCTGGTGGCGGTCCGCAAAGGGGCGCCTGGTGCTCGTCACTGGAGGGCTGCTGGCTCTGGCCTTTGTTCTTCGCCTTGTCTGGCCGACCCTGGGTAACTGGCCCTTCGTGGCGGCCACCCTGGCGGGGCTGGTGCCCATCGCACAGAGCGCCTGGGGCTCGTTGAAGATGCGCAATCCCTTCACCATCGAGATGCTGATGAGCATCGCCGCCTTGGGCGCCCTGGCCATCAATGCTGCCGCCGAGGCGGCGGTGGTGGTGTTTCTGTTCGCCGTGGGCGAGTTGCTGGAGGGCATGGCTGCGTCTCGGGCGCGGCGCAGTATCTCGGCCCTGTCAGACCTGACCCCGTCGACCGCGAGATTGATGGAGAATGGCGAGGTTCGCGAGGTGTCGGCGGCCTCGCTGCAGATTGGTCAACGTGTACTGATACGCCCCGGGGATCGCGTGCCCTGCGATGGCCGCATCCTGGCCGGACAGTCCGACCTGGATGAGTCACCGGTGAACGGCGAATCCGTGCCGCGATCGCGTGCTCCCGGCGATGATATCTTCGCCGGTACGGTGAACCTCGACGCCGCCCTGGAGGTGGAGGTCACCCGGGGCGCCGAGGACAACACCATCGCCCGGGTCATCCGCCTGGTGGAGGAAGCCCAGGCCGCCAAGGCGCCGGTGGCCCGCTTCATCGACCGCTTCGCTTATTACTATATGCCGGCGGTCATAGGCCTGGCCCTGTTGATGGCGGTGGTGCCGCCGCTGGTCTCGACCATGGCCTGGTCGGAATCGGTTTACCGTGCCTTGGCCCTGCTGCTGATCGCCTGCCCCTGTGCCCTGGTGATCTCGACACCCGCGGCAATCGCTGCGGGCCTCTCGACGGGCGCACGCCATGGGCTGCTGATCAAGGGGGGCGCCGTGCTCGAGCAGCTGGGCAAGCTGCGCCTGGTGGCGCTGGACAAGACCGGCACGCTTACCGCCGGTACCCCCAGGGTCACCGACGTGGAAAGCTGGACGCGCGAACAGGATGAGAACGACATCCTGAGGCTCGCGGCGAGTCTGGAGCGTGGCTCCAGCCATCCCATCGCCACGGCGATCCTGGCGCGCGCCGAGCAGCTTGGGCTTTCATCCGCCGAGGTGGGTGAAGGGCGCGCCCTGGCCGGACGTGGGGTCACCGGGCGAGTCGAGGGGCGCGACCTGAGCTTGATCACGCCTCGCCACCTGCAGGTACTGTCGACGTTGCCCGATGAACGATTGCAGCGTATCGCGGCGCTGGAGCAGGCGGGCAAGAGCCTCGCCGTCCTGGTCGAGGGCGAGAATCCGCTGGGCTTCATCGCCGTGCGCGACGAGCCTCGCGACGATGCCCATGAAGGGCTCTTGGCCCTGTCGCGCCTCGGTGTGCAGGCGGTGATGCTCAGCGGCGACAATGCGCGTACCGCTGCGGCCATCGGTGGCACCCTGGGAATCGAGGCTCATGGCGAGCTGATGCCCGAGGACAAGGCCCAGCGAATCCGCGAGTGGCAAGCGGCGGGGCGCGGGCCGGTCGGCAAGGTGGGTGACGGTATCAACGACGCCCCGGCACTGGCCGCGGCGGAGGTGGGTATCGCCATGGGCGGTGGTACCGATGTGGCGCTTGAAACCGCGGATGCGGCCCTGCTCAAGAACCGCGTCACCGGCATTGCCGAGCTGATCGACCTGTCCCGGGCAACCCTGCGTAACGTCAAGACCAACGTCGCTCTAGCATTGGGCCTGAAGGCCATCTTCCTGGTGACCACGGCGCTGGGCATCACCGGCATGTGGATCGCGGTGATGGCGGATACCGGCGCCACCGTGCTGGTGACCCTGAACGCCATGCGGCTGCTGGGCTATCGCTTTCAAGGAGGAACGGTCACGGCACCGTCTGGTTCCTCTGTCCCGGCGGCCGGTGAAGCATCCAGATAGCGACGGGCCTCGCGCAGTATCAACCAGCGCCCCCGATAACGAAACGCCTGAGCATCGACGGGGATGACCGAGGCCTTTCTCGCCGTGGTGACGATAAGACCCTCCGGATGGTGCTCGCTCCAGACCGGGATATTCTCCTCGTCGATCTCCTGCAAGGGGGCCGTCAGGCGTCCGGCAAAGCCGAAGGTGGCCTGATAGTCCATGTCAATGGCCACGGCCCTGCCCGCGCCCTGCCAGTCAGCGATGACGCGCGCCGGTGCGCTGACGTCATAAGCGTTCCACAAGGGACCCAGCATGACATGCACGGTCACGACCCAGGCCAATACATTGAACAGCACCAGAGCGCGCAGCATCGCCATCGTTGAGCGCAGCCGCAGGTAGAGACTGCCGATGGCCAGGGTGAGCAACAGCAGCGCGCCGACCGGATCAATGCCGTCGCGCAGCGGCGGTCTGCCCGCGATACCGAGCAGCAAACCGGCCATGGCCAGCAGCCCCCAGCCCATTGCGAACCCCCAGAGACGCGGAGGTGGCGCGTCACCCGCGTTCAGCCCGCGGGCGCCGAGGAGCGCCAGGGCCGGCAGCAGCGGCATCAGGTAGTGCAGCTGTTTACCGCTGACCAGCATGAAGACTCCCAGCGTGCCCAGTGCCCAGCACCAGACGAGGCGATGCCGTCGCTCGTTGGGCCCGCAGCGTGGCCAGAGCGGTGGCCATGTCCAGATGGGAAAAAGCAGCACCGGCAGCCACACAAGATACCAGTACCAGGGCCGCGCATGGTCCATGGCCTGGACCAGCCGATCGGCGGTCTGGCCCCACAGCAACTGCCGTGCGAAGGCCTCGCCGCCCAGCCAGGCCGCCGGCAAGGCCCAGACCAGCAGCATCAGCAGCGCCAGTCCCAGCGCCAGGCACGCGCCTCGCCACCAGGCAAGAGACACCTGGCCACGCCAGTAGGGCGTGCTCAGCAAGATCACGCCCCAGGCCACCAGTGCCGTGGGCCCCTTGGCGAGCAGCGCTAAACCCAGCCACACACCGGCCCTGAGCCACTGGTTTCGTGCAGGAAGCGAATCGCTCGAGACCAGTGGCGCGATCGCGCCGAGCACGCAGGCGGTGAGCAGGACATCGAACATCAGGACGCCACTGAAGGTGATCCACAGCAGCATCGCCGCCAGTACCAGGCTTGCCTGCCAGGCATACTCTGAACCACCAAGGCGGCGGGCGATGCGGAAAAGATGGAGCTGTGCCAACAGTGCGGCCAGCGGCGAGATCAGCTTCGGCCAGGCGTCATTGACGCCGAAGAGTGTCCAACCAAGATGAATCAGCCAGAACAGCAGTGGGGGTTTGTCCGAATAGGGTGTGCCGTTCATGTGCGGCACGAGGAACTGATGCTGTTGCCACATCTCCCAGGCGACGCTGATATAGCGGGTCTCGTCGATGGGGATGTAAGGACGCCCCAAGGCCGCCAGGCTGATCAGCAGGTAGATGACCGCCAGCGTGAGCGCACTGGGAGCATGTGCAGACAGCTTCATCGGATGATCGTTATCGAGCCACGCCATCGAACCTCGACGTTCCAGGCGGCAGCGATCGGCGTCCGTTGTCCAAGTCAGAAAAACGCATAAAGCAATACGATGCTCGAGAGGACCAGAACGGATAGGGGCACCGGGCTCCTCCGCGGACGATATGCCGCGACGACGATCGCTGCCTCGAGAAGCAAAAGTGTCGTTCTATTCATGCAGCGCAGACTCTCTGTGGCTCAGAACTCTCAGGGAGTCAGTATCGACCCGCCACCTTAATGTTTTCTTACCGCGGCCATCCTGGGCCGAGGCCGGCGAGGCGTCGCCGCGGCGCTGGTTGTGCTGATGGTGGGGTGGTATAAGGGAAGGCATGGGGTCAAAGCGTTAGGGAACCACTGACTAAATGCCTGCACGGATGAATCACTGCGTTACGCGGTACTCAAAGACTCGCCTAACCCCGTGTTATGTCTCGTCTTTTGTGTTCCGTGCGCCTTGTTCTTCATTCCGTTCGGCTATTTATTCAGTGATTCCTTCGGCTTCATCCTAGGCCATTCGGCGATCTTCATGTGCAGGGACTTGAAGCCGTGGCTTCCTTAAAAAAAAGCGTCGCTGGGCGACGAAGAGGATATGACGTCTCAACCTCCTGTTTCACCTGGCCGCATCGTGGCCATCGGCGGTGCCGAAGACAAGACCTCCGATCTCGAGATTCTGAAAAGGGTTTTCGAGCTGGCGCCCGTGGCCAATGCCGAAGTCGCCGTCATCGCCTCGGCGAGTGGCATCCCCGACCAGATACTTCCCGCCTATCAAGCAGCCTTTGAACGTCTGGGTGCGAGCCGCGTCCATGCACTGGATATACAGGATCGAAAGCAGGCAGCCGACCCAGGCAATGTCCAGTTAATCCACCAGAGTGGCGTCATCTTCTTCACCGGCGGCGACCAGTTGCGCCTGACTAACGTGATCGGCGGTTCGGCGGTGCTGAACGCCATCCGCGAACGCTTGATGGCCGGTGCCGTGGTGGCGGGCACCAGCGCAGGGGCGGCGGCTTTGCCGAGCACCATGATCTATAATGGTGCTTCTGCTGATGCGTTGCGCAAGGGCAGTGTCAACATGACTTCCGGCCTCGGCTTCATCGACTATCTCATCATCGACAGCCACTTTCTTGAACGCGGTCGCTTCTCGCGTCTAATGCAGGTCGGCGCCACCAACCCAGAGTATTTAGGAGTAGGATTGGGCGAGGATGCCGGCGTGATCGTGCATCCGAACCGGGTCCTCGAAGCCATTGGCCCCAAGCACGTCATCATTATCGACAGCCGGAATCTGGCACGCTCCAACATCGCTGATCTGTCGATGGGGGAGCCAGTGGCCGTCGAGAACATGATTCTCCATGCCATGGTCAGCGGTCACGGCTTCGATATCGAGGCGCGTCGCTATCTCGTCGCCGACGAACTCAAAGCTCTACTGGCGGATAATCAATGAACATCCTGGAACATAGGGCACTGAGAGGACCGAACTACTATAGCCGCTATAGAGCCATCTACATGCGTCTGGACATTGGAGAACTCGAGGAACGACCGAGCGACACCATTCCCGACATCGTCGAGCGCATCAGTGAGCTATTGCCGACACTGCAGGAGCATCGCTGCTCGGTCGGCCGGCCCGGGGGCTTCCTGGAGCGTGTGGCACGTGGCACCTGGGCGGGGCATATCGTCGAGCACGTGGCGATCGAGCTGCAGAACCTGATTGGCTTTTCTGTGGGATACGGCAAGACGGTGGATTCCTACGAAAGCGGCATCTATAACGTCGTCTACCGCTACAGGGACGAGGCATGCGGGCTGGCGGCCGGTGTCGAGGCGGTGGCGTTCGTAGAACGATTATTCAACGGTGACGATATCGACATGCCGGCGATCATCGATCGACTGAAGGCGGTGCGCGATGCCCACATGCTGGGACCGTCCACCGCCGCGATCGTGAGTGCCGCAGAAAGGCGCAGCATCCCCTGGACCCGTTTGAACGAGAACAGCAGCTATATTCAACTGGGTCACGGCCATCGGCAGCAGCGTATCCAGGCAACGGTGACCGGCCGCACAGATCTGATCAGCCATAGCATCGCCGGCGACAAGGACTGGACCAAGCAGGTGCTCGGCGATGCGGGCGTTCCGGTACCTCATGGATTTGTATGCAGTTCATTCGACGAGGCCCTCGAGAGCGTGGGACTCATCGGCTATCCCGTGGCGGTGAAACCGCTGGAAGGCAATCACGGCCGCGGCGTGAGTACGGATATTCAGAACGACGCCGAATTGCGGGAGGCCTTTACCATTGCATCCCGGCATAACCCGGAGGTGATCGTCGAGCAATTCATCAAGGGCGAGGACCATCGCCTCCTGGTGATCGACGGCAAGCTGGTGGCCGCGGCGCGGCGGCGCCCGGCGCATGTGATCGGTGATGGCAGCACCAGGCTGCAGGCGTTGGTGGATCAAGAAAACCAGGACCCGCGTCGCGGTATCGGGCACGAAAATCTGCTCACCCAGATCGAGCTGGATGAGCAGTCCCTGCGGCTGATCGGCCAGCAAAACCTGACCCTGCAAAGCGTCATCCCCAAGGACGAAATCGTCTACCTGAAGCCCACCGCGAACCTCAGCACCGGGGGCACCGCCACAGACGTAACCGACGATGTCCATCCAGAGGTACGCTATATCGCGGAGCGCATCTCACGCTTGATCGGTCTCGATATCATCGGCATCGATCTCCTGGCCGAAACCCTGACCCGGCCGTTGGAGGAGCAGTCCGCCGCGGTGGTCGAGGTCAATGCCGGCCCGGGGTTTCGCATGCATCTGTCACCGACCCACGGCAAGGAGCGCGACGTTGGTCAACCGGTGATCGACATGCTGTTCCCGGTCAGCGACGACACCGGACGCATCCCCATCGTCGCGGTCACCGGCACCAACGGCAAGACGACCACGGTACGCCTGCTCTCGCATCTGCTGCGCCAGGCAGGGCGTAACGTCGGCATGGCCTGTACCGGTGTGATCGAGATCGACAACCATGTCATCCTGCGCGGCGACTACAGCGGGCCGCAAGCGGCGGCGATCGTCCTGCGTGAGCCCACGGTCGAGTACGCCGTCCTCGAGGTGGCGCGAGGCGGCATCATACGACGCGGACTCGGTTTCGACGAATGCGATGTTGGCGTGCTGCTCAACATCGCCAGCGATCACCTGGGTGAGCACGATATATATACCCTTGACGAACTGGCCCGCTGCAAGACCGTGGTGATCGACGCCGTGCGCCCGGGGGGTACAGCAGTGCTCAATGCCGACGATCCCCGGGTGCTCGACAGCCGCGAATGGGCTCGCGGTGATATCGTCTTCTTCACTCTCGACCCCGACTCGCCTGCCGTTCGTGAGCATGTTGCGGCGCATGGCGTCGTCTTCACCGTCCATCACGAGCGACTCGTGATGCGCCAGGGCCAGGTCGAGGCGGAGGTGATTCCAATCGTGGATGTGCCGATCACCTTCGAAGGCCACGCTCACTTCAACGTCGCCAATGCACTGGCCGCCAGCGCCGCCGCCTATGCGCTGGGGCTCTCCATCGGCGACATCCAGATGGGCTTGCAGACGTTCCACCCGACGCCAGGACAGAACCCTGGACGTACCAATCTCATCGAAGTGGACGGCATGCAGGTGCTGATCGATTACGGGCACAACGTGCCGGCCCTCGAGGCGCTCGGCGAACTCGTGAGTCGCATTCCGGCGAAGCGCCGCATCGGCGTGGCCAGCGCCCCGGGCAATCGTCGCGACGAGGATCTCTTCGACCTGGGGGCGCAGCTCGCCAAGATGCATGACAGGGTGTTCATCTACGAGACCGACCCGCGTGGGCGTGCCATTGGAGAAGCCGCTGCGCTGCTGCGCGATGGCGCCGAGTCGGTGCCAGGGGGCTGCCGGGTCGAGGTCGTCCTGCAGGAGGATCGGGCCGTTGAGAGGGCGCTGGAAGAGGCAGACGAGGGCGACCTGTTGGTGTTGCTGATCGACGATATCGACGGCGCCATCGAACGCCTCAAGGGACGTCGCTTCTCGACGCCCCAGGCGAGCAGCGGTAATTGAATACCCAGGCATTCTATCCACCCGCCGCCACAGGTGACCCTTCGCGATGACCCGACATGCACACGACGCCCCGCTGATGACCCTGCTGCGGGTCGGTCGCATCCTTGCGCCGGAGCCGCGCGAAGAAACCGACATCCTGATCGCGAATGGCCGAGTCGCTGCACTCGGGCGCGATCTTGCTATCCCGGAGGGGTGGCCGGTGGCGCTGATAGAAGCTCCTGAGCTTACCGCCGTGCCGGCCTTCATCGACCAGCATGTGCATGTGACCGGCGGCGGCGGCGAGGGGGGCTGTGGCACCCGTTGCCCCGAGATCACCGCTCATGAGATCGCGAGCATGGGTATTGCAACGGTCGTGGGGGTGCTCGGCACCGACGGCATCAGCCGTTCGCCGGCGGATCTCTTGGCCAAGGTTCGCGGGTTATGCGCAGAAGGCGTCTCGGCCTATATGTACACCGGGTCCTATCGCGTGCCGCCGCCGACTCTCACTGGAGATCTGCAGCGCGACCTGGCCTGGATTCCCGAGATCATCGGCCTAGGCGAACTGGCGATTTCGGATCATCGCTCGAGTCAACCGCGCCAGGACGAGATCGCGCGGCTGGTCAGCGACACGCGGGTGGGTGCCATGCTGGCGGGCAAGCGTGGCATCTGCCATTTCCACGTCGGCGATGGCAAGCGTGGGCTGGAGCCGCTGCGCCGCTTGCTGGCGGAGACCGAGATTCCCGCCGATCAGGTGATTCCTACCCATGTGAATCGTCACCGCGCCTTGCTCGAAGAAGCTGTCGACTATGCGCTGACCTTCCACGCCTGCGTGGATGTGACCGCCTTCGAGGACGCCGGCGAGGACGGTCTTTCGGCCTTCGACGCGGTCTCATTGTTGCTCGATCGTGGTGTTCCGAGAGGGCAAATCACCCTGAGTTCCGATTGCAACGGCAGCCTGCCGGAGTTCGACGCCAAGGGCGAATATCTGGGCATGAAGGTCGCGCGCAATACCGCCCTGATCACGGACTGGCAGCGACTTGTGCGTGAGCAGGTGCTGCCGCTCGAGGAGGCCTTGGGCCTGATCTCCGGCAACGTGGCCCGGGTACTCGGGTTGCACGACCGCAAGGGGCATCTGGCCGTTGGTTTCGATGCGGACGTGACGCTGATTAACGATGCGCTGCAGCCGCAATGTACCTTTGTGGGTGGTCGTTGTCTCTACGACGGGCGCTAGGGAATCACTGCATAAATGCCTGCGCAAGCGAATTGCTGCGTTGCGCGGTGCTGGTGCGCCAGCCCGGTTGAAGATCGCCTAACCCCATGTTATGTCTCGTCTTCTGTGCTCCGTGCGCCTTGCACTTCATCTCGCTCGGCGATTTATTCAGCAATTCTGTAGTCTTCACTTAGTGTCGTGGGCGCCACGTACAGCGGTGCCGCCTCCTCGTTGCCGCTGCAACGCGTGACAGCGCTCCCCGGGATCAGCCACCAGTCGTCGCTGTTCTGATGACCCATGTCCTGGGCCTGGCTCAGGTCGATACAGGGATAGCCGCTGGTCCGCCGATGCTCGGTGAGCATCCAGCGCCGATTCGGGGCTTCCTGCAACCAGGCGAAGGCGCGGCCGAACTGCGCATCGAGCGGTGTCCTGTCGCCGAAGTGAACGCTGGGCTGGCGGGATTGCAGCAAAAACTCCTCGTCGAAACTCGGCAACGCCAGCCAGGCATCATCACCGGTGATCGTGACGATCTCCTGCATCATGCGACGCGGTGAGCGCGTCTCGTTCTGCAGCGCATAGCCCCAGGTCGACCAGGTCACCCAGAACACCACCAGCCATAGCGGCAGAGCCAGCATGCCGCGTCGTGGTCGCAGCCAGGCCAGCAACCCCGCGGCCGTGGCACCAAGCAGGACCCACCAGGCCCAGGGCACGATGTCGTGACGCTCGGCGAGCGTGGTCAGCGCCGGCAGCCCCAGGGCGCCGAGCAGGCCGGCAGCCAGCAGGACCCCGCCCAGCAGGACCAGTACGCCGGTGCCGAGCCAATGGAGGCCTCGTTTGCCCAGCAGGCCCGGCAGGAGGGGGGCCAGCGCAAGCACCAGCAGCGGAATTGTCGGCAAGACGTAGACGCCGCGCTTGCCCGGCGACAAGGAGAAGAACACCAGGATCAGGATCACCCCGCTCAGCGGCAGCAGCAGGCGTGCATCGTGACGCCGGGCCCGGCGCCACCAGGCGGGTATCGCCCAGGGTAGCGCCAGCACCAAAGGCATCCAGGCCCAGGGCAGCACCTCGACCAGGTAATAATACCAGGGCTTTAGATGGTGCCAGGAATCGGCATAGCGCTCGCCGGTCTGCTTGAAAAGGATGTTGTCGCGATAGGCCGCAAGATTCGGGTCGTCACCGAAGGTGGCAACCAGGATCATCGGCAGCGCCCACAGGGCGACGACGGCGATCATAAGCGTCAAGCCCGAGCCCAGATCCTTCCAGGTGATTTTCGTGGCCTGACCGCGCCAGGCCAGCCATAGCCAGGCCGGTAATAGCAGCAAGGGCAGAAAGCCGACGCCCTTGGTGATGATGCCGAGCCCCATCGCCGCGAAGCCGATGAACCACCAGGTTCGCGCCGGCCCGAGTAGAGCGTGGCGTAGTAACCCATAGGCGCCCAGGGTGGTGAAGAAAGTCAGCAGCATGTCGATCTGGGCGGCCTTGGCCTGCAGCACGAACTGCAGGGTGGCGAGTAGCGCCAGGCCTGCGAACAGGGCAATCCGCTGACCATGCAGGCGGCGTGTCAGGTCCATCACCAGCGCTAGAGTACCCAGGGCGGCGAACAACGAGGGAAGCAGGAAACCCAGTCGCACCGAGCCGGTGATGGCGATGGAAAGCGCCGATGCCCACATGAACAGCGGTGGCTTGTCGGGATAGGGTTCGCCGCCGCGATGGGGAAACCAGAATTGGCCGGTCTTGAGCATTTCGAGCGCATTCAGGGCGAAGCGCGGCTCGTCGGCGGGCCAGGGGTCGCGCAGGCCTATTCCCAAGCCCAGCAGCACCAGGGCAAAGATCATGACGAGAAGCCATGACCAGCGATAGTCGTGGCTCAAGTGACGCAGATAAGCAGGGCGATGCATGGTGATGCGAATCCTGGTCAGGAGGATGTGTCCGAGGTTTCGGCGCGCTGGCGTGTTTCGCGACGAATCAGCATCAGGTTGCGGACATAGATGAACAGCCCGGCGCCCTGGCCGGCGATGAATACCGGGTCGCGGCGATAGAGGGCATAGGCCAGAAGGGTGGCGCCACCCCCCAGGCTTAAAAACCAGAATGCCGTGGGCACGATGCTGCGCTTGGCGCGTTCACTGGCCAGCCACTGCACGAGAAAGCGTGCCGAGAAGAGGGCCTGCCCCAGAAAGCCGATGCCCAGCCAGAGCCATTCAGTGGTCATGGGTGCTCCTTGGTGTGCAGGCCGGATGTATCGTGCTCCAAGGCCTTGGATGCTTCGCTTTCGAGGGGCGCGGGAAGCCGGCTGCGCCGACGCAGCCACATGACGCCGATGATATCCACCAGTCCTACCCAGAGGCGGTTGTTCAAGCCATAGTGGGATTTCCCCGCGCCCCGGGGGCGGTGATTGACCGGTACAGAGACGCACCGGCCGCCCTGGGCCAGAATCAGCGCGGGGATGAAGCGGTGCATATGATCGAAATAGGGCAAGGCCAGGAAGGCGTCGCGGCGGATGACCTTGAGGCCGCAGCCGGTGTCCGGGGTGTCGTCCTTGAGCAGTGTCGAACGCACGCGGTTGGCGACCCGGGAGGAGAATTTCGTGAACCAGGTATCGCGCCGCAAGACGCGGTGCCCGTTGACCAGGGTGATGCCTTCCTGACGCGCCTTGTCGTAAAGGCGCGGGAGGTCGGCGGGATCATTCTGGCCATCCCCGTCCAGGGTCGCCAGCCAAGTGCCGCGAGCGGCCCAGGCGGCCTGCCATAGCGAGGTGCTCTGTCCGGCGCTGCGCATGTGGCGCAGAGGTCGCAGGCGTACATCGCTTGCAGCGCGTTGGCTGAGTAGCGTCCATGTAGTGTCCGTCGAGCCATCGTCGACGACCAGGATTTCGTATGCCTCGTCGGAGAGAGCGGCATCAATTTCATCCAGCAGCTGAGTCAGATTGCCCGCTTCGTCCTTGGCCGGAATGAGGATGGAGAGTGATGGCTGCGGCATGGGCAGAAGTTCCATGAAGTAATGTCGCAATGTGTGTTTAACCTAGTCTCGAACAAGGCGGCTTGGCGTTGACCGGCTGGACGACGCCATTGTAATAGTGACGATACCAGTCGACGAAGCGTCGCACTCCCTCGGCCACGTCGGTGCGTGGTCGAAAGCCCGTGGCGGTGAACAGGGGTTCGGCATCCGCCCAGGTGTGCTGCATGTCCCCGGGCTGCATCGGCAAGTAGTCACAGCGGGCCTCGATCCCGGTCGCCTCTTCGAGGGTGCGTACCAGCGTCATCAGACTGATGGGGCCGCCATGACCGATATTGTAGAGCCGATAAGGAGGCGCGTCGTCCTGTGCTCCATGTCGCGGCACGATGTCCATGATGCGCGCGATACTTTCCGTGATATCGTCGATATAGGTGAAGTCCCGAGACATGTCGCCCTGGTTATAGAGCTCGATGGGCCTGCCTTCTAGAATGTTACGGGTGAACTTGAACAGGGCCATGTCCGGGCGACCCCAGGGGCCATAGACGGTGAAGAAGCGCAGCCCCGTGGTCGGCAAGTCATAAAGATGGGCGTAGGAATGGGCCATCAGCTCGTTGGACTTCTTGGTAGCGGCATAGAGGCTGACGGGCTGATCGACATTGTCCTCGACGGAAAAAGGCACCTTGGCATTGCGGCCATAGACTGAACTGGAGGATGCGTAGACCAGATGCCCGACCTTCTGTCGACGGCACCCTTCCAGCACGTTCAAATGGCCGATCAGATTGGATTGGCCATAGACCTCGGGGTGATCCAGTGAGTATCTCACCCCTGCCTGAGCCGCCAGGTGAACCACGCAGTCGAAGTGCGTGCCGGCGAATAGGCGCTGCATGCCCTCGGCATCGGTGAGATCCAGGCGCTGGAAACGCACGTTGGCGAAGCCCGACAGGTCGTTCAATCGCGCCTGCTTGATGGCGGCATCGTAGTACTCGTTGAGGTTGTCGATACCCAGGATCTCATGACTCGCATCTTCGGCAAGCCGGCGCGCCAAGGCATGACCGATGAACCCGGCCATGCCGGTGATAAGAACCTTCATGCGTTACTCCCGCGAATAGGCTCGTATAGCCTGCACCGGTAGCCTTAAGGGATTCTTAAGGATCCTGTCGCTACACTCTGCACACCAACGTTGCTATTGATATTGGGTATGTCCTTCAGGAAAAGCATGGAGCCTGGGGGCGAGGATGCCCAATGAGTCGATGAGGGTGGGGCGTGCGCATACTATTGGTGGAAGACGATCCGCTGTTGGGCGATGGCATCAAGATTGCCTTGGAGCGTGAAAACTATGTGGTCGACTGGTTCACTCGTGGGCGTGAGGCAGTCGCTGCCATCGACAACGAAGAGTTCTCGGTGATGATCCTTGACCTGGGGCTACCCGACATGGACGGCATGCAGGTGCTGAACCGGGTCAGAGGGCATTCGCCTTTGCCGATACTGATCCTGACGGCCCGGGATGCGGTGGAAGAACGTATCCTGGGGCTGGATGCCGGAGCCGACGATTATGTGCTCAAGCCCTTCGATCTGCAGGAATTACTGGCCCGCCTGCGGGTGGTGACGCGCCGGGCCGGGGGGCGAGCCTCGCAGGTGTTGACCCTGGGCGAGCTGTGCATCGACGAGGCCCGTCATTGGGTGAGTTGGCAGGGCCGCGAGATCAAGTTGAGTCGGCGGGAGTATGCACTACTGCTTGAGTTGGCTCGGCATCCGGATAGGGTGCTCTCACGGCCACGCCTGGAAAGCCTGCTCTACGGTTGGGGCGAGGAGGTGGAATCCAATGCGGTGGAAGTGCATGTGCATCACCTGCGCAAGAAACTCGACAAGGCATTGATCGTCACCGTGCGGGGCATCGGCTACCGACTGGACAGTCAAGCCGCATGAAATCCATTCGTCGCTATCTTGCCCGGACCCTGGCGCTGGTGCTGGCGATGACGGCGCTTTTGACGGTCACGGCGGCCTATCTGATCACCGATCATGAATTGGAGGAGATCCTCGATGCTCAGTTGAGCCTGCAAGGGCGCATCGTCGCCGGACTGATTTCTCCCGCCACCACCCGCGACGAGTATCGCCGCATCGCTCAGCGGCTCGCCTTGCCGGATCATGAAGCCCGAACGTACGTGAAGGGCGAGATCGAGCCCCGTTCTCCGAGAGCCTCCACCGCGCCCCTCTATCATGAGGAAGAGCGTATGCTGTCGATCGGCTTCTGGAATGCCGATGGCTCGCCTCGTCTGCTGGGCGCCAGGTGGAACGAGAGCGATCCTTTCCCGGGGCCTAAAGCCGAAGGTTATCGTTGGGTCGAGTATGCCGGCGATCGCTGGCGAGTGTTCAGCCTGTTCGATAAGGCCAGTGCCACCTGGATCGGCGTGGGGGTGAGAGCTGATTTCCTCGAGGAGATCGTTCAGCGCGTGGCTCTCAACAACCTATGGCCGGTGCTGCTTCTGCTACCGCTACTGCTGTGGTTGATGGTTCGCATCATTCGCCGGGGACTTTCCCCCATCGCACTTCTGTCCCGTCAGGTCCAGGGGCGAGATGGTCAGGATCTCACTTCGATCGATCTCGATGTGCCCCAAGAACTCGATGGACTTCAGCAATCGCTGAACGATTTCATCGATCGGCTGGGCAAGACGCTGGAGCGCGAGCGACGCTTCACTGCGGATGCGGCCCACGAACTGCGCACGCCCCTGGCGGCTCTCAAGATCCATCTTGAAAACGCTCAGGCTGGCGAAGCAGACTCGCTACAAAAAGCCACCATTGGAGTGAAACGGCTTCAACGGGTGGTGGAGCAGCTATTGGTGTTGGCAAGACTCGATCGTGCCTCGAGCAACCAGGCCCGATCGATCGATATTTATCCTATCGTCGTCGAACTCACCGCCGACCTCTGGCCCCTGGCGCACGCGCGTGGACAGGAGCTCTCGTTAACGGGACTGACACGGTTGATGGTGTACGCCGATCCGGTGGAAGTCGGTATTCTGCTGCGCAACCTGTTGGACAACGCGCTGCGCTATACCCCGGAAGGAGGGCATGTCGACGTCGAACTTTGCAGCCAGCGGGGTACCCCGCAAGTCATTGTACGAGATACTGGCCCGGGGATTCCCGACGAGCTTCTCGGCACGGTCACCGAGCGCTTTCGTCGGGCTTCGGACCAACGCACTACCGGGAGCGGCCTCGGCTTATCCATTGTCGTGGAGCTGGCGCAACGCCAGCAGGCCCATTTGAAATTGAGTAACCGTGAGCCCCAAGGATTGGAGGCGAGAATTATTTGGCCGGGTGGCTAGCGTCGGTAACGTAACATCACCGATGGCGATCAGCGGTTCACATCCTTATCAGGTATCATACGCACTGCAATCATCGGTAGGTTTAATGCATGTCGCTCGTATCGAATTTTTTCATGGCCATAGGCCTATCGGCAGATGCCTTCGCTGTGAGTGTCGCCCGTGGTGCCTGCAACTGGCGTTCCGATGTGCGTGTAGCGCTGCGCACTGGCCTGGTGTTCGGCAGTGTCGAAGCCGGTATGGTATTGCTGGGCTGGCTACTTGGCTCGGGGTTCGCCAGCCTGATTACCGAGATCGATCACTGGATCGCGCTGCTGCTGCTAGGAGCAGTCGGTGGTCACATGATCCATGAGGGGCTGAGTGATGGTGGCGAGGAAGATGCCTGTGACGCGTCGTCTCAGAGTGGGATAAAGACGCTGCTTGCGGCGCTGGGTACCAGCATCGATGGAGCCGCGATCGGCGTGACCCTGGCCTTCATCGATGTCCCTATCTGGCATGCCGTCGCTATCGTGGGTGCAGTATCCTGTTGTATCAGTACTCTGGGGGTATTGATCGGCCCAAGGGTCGGCTCGTTGCTCGGGCGTCGTGCGGAGGTGCTGGGCGGCCTGGTGCTGATCACCATCGGCGTATCGATCTTCTATTCGCATATGCATGCGGCCGGGGCGCTCTGATTGCGCTCATCCCAGTCCGCCCAGCGGCAATAGAATCTTCAGGTACCAAGGAATCAGCAACGGAGCTGCCAGGGTGGTCAGCAACACGGCAATGGCGCCCTTTTCCGGACGTATGTTCAACTCCATGGCGACTACCACCACGTTGGCGGCCATCGGCACCACCCCAAGCAGCAGTAGCGCCATGGCCAGTGTCTCGGAGATTCCGACACTCGCCCGCAACAGCAAGACCGCAATCAGGCTGATCATCGGCCAGAGTATATAGCGGGCCGCGACGCAGGCGGCGATGAAGCGTACATCCACCTCGCGCAGGGTCACCCGCCCCAGGGTCATGCCGATGATCATCATGCCCAGCACCGTGTAGCTGTACTTGAAGTAATCGAGTCCTTCCATGATGGCGCCGGGAACGGGTAAGCCGAGACCGCTGACCAGCAAGGCGGCGGCGAAGGCGTAGATCAATGGCAGGCGCAGGATCTTGGCCAGGCTTTCCCGCACCGAGAAACGGCCCCGGGCACTCAGGTAATAGCCGACGGTGAATTCATAAAGCGTGATGCCCAACAGGCAGAACAGGTAAAGGGTCACGCCTTCCGGGGGTAGCAGTACCATGGCAATGGGCAGGCCGAAGTAGCCGGTGTTGCCGGTACCCGCCGAGAAGGCCAGCAGCGCGGCTTCTTCTGCCGCAAAAAAAGGCCGTGCGATCAAGCTCACCATCAAGCCGATGAGACTCGAGAGTAGAAAAAGCGCCGCGGTCAGCAGCAGATAATCGATACTAGGGCCACCCAGGGTGAGACCGCGAAAGAAGGTCAGCGGAGCGATGATGTAGATCAATAGCGTGGCGATGGGGCGTGGATCCACCGCAAGACGCCGGGCGGCGAGCCAGCCCAGGCCGACGAAGGCCAGTAGCATCCATAGCGGTTGGGAAAGGTCGACCTCGAGCATCAGCAGCTCCGAATAATCAAAGGGCTTATAGTGCCTGGGATGTGATGCAAACGGGAGGGTGGGTGGTCACTTGACGCGCACTCCGGGCAGAGGCGTTACACTAGAGAACACACGTTTATCATCACCGGAGTTTATCGATGGCGCAGCACGCCTCATCGCAGTCCGACTCTCACGATCATGCCCACCACGGACATGGCCATTCCCACGACCACGATCATGCTCCGACGGTGACTGCTGATAGCGAGAAGCGGGTGTTCTGGGCCATGTTGCTGACGGCGGGCTTCATGATTGCCGAGTTCGTCGGTGGCATCATCTCGGGCTCCCTCGCCCTGCTGGCAGACGCCGGCCATATGTTCAGCGACAGCGCGTCCCTGGCCATGGCGCTGGTGGCATTTCGTTTAAGCGCGCGTTCACCGGATCGCCAGCGCACCTTCGGTTATCGTCGTTTCCAGGTGTTGGCGGCCTTCGTCAATGGCCTGACCCTGTTCGCCATCGCATTATGGATTTTCTACTCCGCCATTGATCGTCTCATGTCGCCGGTGGACGTGATGGCAGGGCCGATGATGACTATCGCGGTCATTGGCTTGTTCGTGAACATCGTCGCTTTTGTGGTCCTCCACCGCGGCGACAGCGACAATATCAACTTGCGTGGCGCGGCGATGCACGTGCTGGGCGATCTGTTGGGCTCGGTTGCGGCCATTGCTGCCGCCTTGATCATCATGTTCACCGGCTGGAACGCTGCCGACCCGATTCTCTCGGTGCTCGCCGCCGGACTGATCCTGCGTGCGGCCTGGCAGATACTGCGTCGTTCCGCGCATACGCTGCTCGAAGGCACCCCGGATGGAGTCGAGGTGGCCGAGATTCGAACGGCCCTGGAATCGATCGATGAGGTCGAGAGCCTGCATGATGTGCACCTCTGGGGTCTGACTCCGCAGGACCCGCTGCTCAGCCTGCACCTGGTGGTGTGCGACGGAGCCGATCATGCCTACGTACTGAAACAAGCCTACACTGTGCTTCGCGAGCGCTTCGGCATCACCCACGCTACCTTGCAGCTCGAAGGCGAAGCCTGTTTGACCGGAGGCGACTGTGAGACGACGTTATCTGAGGGGTGGACGCGGTAGCTCTGGCTGGAGCCTATATCCACGTGTCCATGAACGATTTCGATGCTGTACCACGAAACTTTCATTGGTTCCTCGTCTTGGCGGTAGGCACAATGAAGACCTTGATAGGCCAAGATCCGTTTGTAGCCGAGTACGCCTTGGCAAGTGATAACTGAAAAAATATTCATGAGGTTGGCATCGATGAGCACGCAAGAGCACCCACTGGGCATCAGTTTCGAATTCTTTCCACCGACTACCGATGTCGGTCGTGAGAAGCTGATGCAAACCCGGAATGCTCTGGCCGAGCGTAAGCCGCACTTTTTCTCGGTGACCTATGGCGCAGGCGGTTCGACGCAAGCGCGTACTGTCAATACCGTCAAGCAGGTCAGCGAGTGTGGTATCACCACCGCGCCCCACATCTCCTGCGTGGGCAGCGACAAGGGTGAATTGCGGGAGTTGCTGGTTAATTATCGCGAATCGGGCATCGACAGCCTGGTGGCCTTACGTGGTGATCTGCCGTCCGGCATGGGGAGCATTGGCGAGCTGCGCTATGCCAATGAGCTGGTCGAGTTCATCCGAGAGGAGACCGGGAATCACTTCGAGATCGCCGTGGCCGCCTATCCAGAGTCGCATCCCCAGGCGCCGAGCTTCGATAAGGATCTGGAAAACTTCGTGCGCAAGATGCGTGCCGGTGCCAACATGGCCATCACCCAGTACTTCTTCAACGCCGATGCCTATTTCCACTTCGTGGATCGAGTACGTGCCTTGGGCATCGAGGCCCCTATCTTGCCGGGTATCATGCCGATCACCAATTACACCAAGCTGGCGCGTTTTTCCGATGCCTGCGGCGCCGATATCCCGCGCTGGATACGCAAGCAGCTCGAGGCTTACGGTGATGATAAAGAGAGCATCGAAGCCTTCGGTGAAGAGGTGGTGTCGCGACTTTGCCAGCGTCTGTTAGAAGGCGGTGCCCCCGGGTTGCACTTCTATACGCTGAACCAGGCGGCTCCCAGTCTCCGGATCGTCGACAATATCGCGTGAAGTGTGCCGGGTTGGCAGAATGCCGGGTCTTGGCTAGCCTGTAGACGGATGTCGTACTCAAGGACAGGAGAAAGGCATGTTACGTTCAAAGCTATTGTTGGGTATGAGCACGCTGCTATTGGCAGGCACCGTGCAGGCTGAACAGAGTATCGAGATGCACCAGGTCGATGCCGAAGGCGTTGGCGATAGCATCGGGACCGTCACGCTCGAAGACAGCGACTATGGGCTTCTGCTTACCCCCGACCTGAGTGATCTCGAGGGGGGCATGCATGGCTTCCATGTTCACCAGAACGCCAGCTGTGAGCCCGCCGAGAAGGGCGGTGAACAGGTCGCGGCGGCCGCCGCCGGCGGTCATTTCGATCCCGAGGGGACCGGCACCCACCAAGGGCCCTATGGTAACGGTCATCTGGGCGATCTGCCGGTGCTCATGGTCGGCGAAGAAGGCAACGCCATCACCCCGGTTCTGGCACCCCGGCTCGAGATGGCGGACCTCAAGGGTCATGCTGTGATCATTCATGAAGGTGGCGACACCTATTCCGACCAGCCTGAATTGGGAGGCGGCGGCGCTCGGGTCGCCTGCGGAGTCGTCGAGAAGTAGTCCCTCGCATTGAAAAATCATGACAATCACGAAGCTGATAGCCCCCGTCAGAATTCTGACGGGGGCTATTGGTTATAGTGATATTTAGCGTTGCTTCATGAGTTGGCTGGTGAGGGTTTACCTCCCGGCGATGATCCGCGTTGCATCAGGAAAACGATAATGCCAATCGCCAGGCCCGCCAGATCACTGTAAATCCCGCCGTAGATCATGCATACCGCGCCGATCAGCAGGAGTAAGCGCACCAGCGCCTTGATCGGCCCGAAGAACCAGCCTTGTACCGAGGCTGCCAGCAACACGATGCCGAGCGTCGCGGTGAGTCCGACCCGCAGGATCTGCAGCCAGGAGCCCTCCATCAGCATCGCCGGGCTGTAGAAGAACATGAACGGCACGATGAAGGCGGCCAGGCCGATCTTGAACGAGGTCACCGAGGTCTGCATGGCGTTGGCTCCGGAGATGCCTGCCGCAGCGTAGGAGGCCAGGGCCACCGGCGGCGTGATGGCCGAGACCACGGCAAAATAGAACACGAAGAAGTGCGCCACCAGGGGCTGGATGCCGATGTCGATCAGCCCGGGGGCCACCACCGAGGCCGCCACTGCATAGGCTGCGGTGGTCGGCATGCCCATGCCCAGCAGGATGCTGATGCACATGGCGAACAGCAGCGCCAGCAACTGGCTGAAGCCGGCGAGGCCGAGCAGCAGCGACGAGAAGCGCGATCCGACGCCGGTCAGCGAGATCACCCCTACGATGATGCCGGCGCAAGCGCACACTGCGATGATCTGAATAGCCATGGTGCCGGCCATTTCCAACGCCTTGAGCACGGAGCGCACGCCCATCTTGTGGGGCGAGAGCCAGCTCACCACCGCCGCCGAGGCGGTCGCCAGAGTACCGGCACGAATTACCGAATACCCCATGAACAGGGCGGCGATCAGGATCACGATGGGTGCGAACAAGTAGACCTGCTTGAGCAGTCGGGAGAAGCGCGGAATCTCGTCGCTGCGCATGCCCCGCATGCCCTTGTAGGCCGCCTCGAAGTCGACCATGAAGTACACCGAGGCGAAGTAGAGTACCGCGGGTATCAGTGCCGCCACGGCAATCTCGGTGTAGGGAATGCCGGTAATTTCCGCCATGATGAAGGCCCCGGCTCCCATGATCGGCGGCATGATCTGACCGCCGGTGGAGGCCGCCGCCTCGATGGCGCCGGCGCTACGGCTGGGATAGCCGACTTTCTTCATCAGCGGAATGGTCAATGAACCGGTGGAGACCACGTTGCCGGCGCTGGTGCCGTTGATCATGCCCATCAGCCCCGAGGCGAAGATCGCCACCTTGGCCGGACCGCCCCGGGATCGCCCGGCGGCGGCGAAAGCGAAATTGACGAAGTAGTCGCCGACCTTGGAGGCCTGCAGGAAGGCGGCGAAGATGATGAACAAGATGATGTAGGTGGATGATACCGCTGTGGTAGGGCCTAGGATGCCCGCATCGGTATAGACCTGGCTGAAGAAGCGTCCTACGGATAGCCCTGGATACCCCAAAAAGCCTGGCAAGTAGGGGCCGGCGAAGACATAGGTAAGGAAAATCGCCGAGATGATCACCAGTGCCAGTCCCGCTACTCGGCGGGTCAGCTCGAGGATTAGCAGCGAGCCGGCAATCGCTGCGTAGGAAATGCCTATGGGGGCAAAGGAGGTGCCGGTAGACATGCGTAGCGGCGTGTTGTAGATCATCAGCAAGTAGCCGGCGCTGGCCAGGGCGCAGACCATCAGCACGCCGTCAGCAGGGCTCAAGCGCTGGCGCTCCTGGCGATAGCCCCAGGAAAGCAATATGGCGGCTGCGCTGGCGGTGATGAGCGGATATCCAAAGTGCCAAGCTTCGATGGCAGGTTCGATGCGCATGGCTTCGCCGCTGAGGGTTCGATACATCAGCCCGACCTGTACCAAGGCATAGAGCGCCGGGGCCAGTAGCACCAGGCTCAGATGGGTCGCCCAGCGTCCGGTGGGATGAGTGTCGTCGTCCGCGAAGCGGGCGCCGCTGTAGAGGCCATAGCCGAGGATCAAGGCGCCGCAGATGTGAATGATGCGAAACGACCAGGTCTCGAGGGGGTAGACGTTCAGCGAGACAAGATGAAAGGTCGAATAGACCACGGCAAGGGTAGCGAATAGCCACCATCGCCAGCCGTCTAGCAGGCGTCGATTGGACTCGACGATGTCGTCGTCGACGCCTTGAGCGACGGTTTCCGCTTCAGTGGGAAGATCTGCTTCGTGGGAAGCGTCACTTGCAGAACGATCGTCCGAGGGTAAACTCATGCGGGATCACCGTTGAGTAGTCATGACAAGGCAAGATCGAGAGCGGCGCCAGTAAGCACCACTCCCGTACCGATCGAAGGCGTCTTGCCTTATTGATGGATCATGTCCTCGGGGATTTCGTAGCCATTTTCCTTGTACCAGCGCACTGCACCGGGATGGAAGGGAATGACCTCGTTGTACTTGAGGTTCTCCGGCACCGTGGTTTCCGCACTGCGATGGATCGAACGCATCTTGTCGTTGTTTTCCATGGTGATGCGAGTGGCTTCGTAGACGAAGTCATCCGGCAGGTCGCAGCCGGCGATGGCGAAGTTCCACATCGACACCACGCGGGACTCCTCTTCGAGGGTCGAGTAGGTGCTGGCGGGGATGGTGAACGCCGAGACCGGGAATGCCTCAATGGCCTTGGCCTGCTCCTGTTCGGTGAACTCGATGATGTTCACGTCGGTCTGCACCTCGAGCTGGCTGACGGCGGGAATTGGAATGCCCGCGGCGAAGGCGATGACATCGATCAGACCATCCTGGAGCTGCCCGGCAAGATCGTTCCAGCCACCGTTGCGCCGCTCGAAATCGACACCCAGCTCTTCGAGGATGGCCGGGAAATAGGTGTCCGAGGTTGACCCTGCAGGACCGAAGCCGATGGTGGCGCCGTCGGGGATCTCGGAAATCGAGGTGATACCGGAGTCCGACAGGGCGGTGATCGAAAAGGGCGTCTCGTACATCGGGAACATGGCGCAGACGTTGTCCATGACGACCCCGGGGGCCAGAGGGCTCTTGCCCGACAGGGCGTCGCTGGCCGGGCCCATGGTGGTCAGGCCGAAGGCGACCTCGCCGTTGTGCACCAGCGCCAGGTTCTGGGTCGGCCCGCCGGTCACCTCGCCACCGCCGGAAAGACCCAATTGGTCGGCGATCAGGTTGGCCCAGCCGGAGCCATAGACGAAATAAGTCCCCCCTTGGCTTGCGGTACCGACGGTGAAGCTTTGCGGCCATCCCTCACGATCATCTTGCGCCTGGGCACTACCGGTGGCGACTAGACCCGCCGCCAGAGTTCCCGCGATCAATGTCGTATTGAGGCGATGGATGAAGTTGGTGCGCTTGGCCTGCTGTTGAGTGGACATGGATCACTCCCTGCTTGTTGTTCTGAATCGTGGTTGACCTGTCATTTAAATCACTAGTCGTAGTGGCCTGTAAACTGCACAAACGTTGAATCCGGTCGTGTCAGTTAATGTCATTACAAGAGTATTGGTTGATGCTTCTAAGCTCTTTCTCCATGACGGCGGTCTACAATGAGTTGTAAGCCGCCAAGATGATTGGCTAGTCTTGGGGAGCACGCTCAACCCAAGGATAGGAGTGGATATGATCTCTTCGCGCAATCTGATGATCGCTATTAGCGCCTCGTTCGCGTTGGTTGCCACTGCACACGCCGCCCAGGAAATCGAGATGCATGAAGTCAACGACCAGGGCGTCGGTGATAGCATCGGAACGGTCAAGATAGAGGATACTCAGTACGGTTTGCTGATCACGCCGGATCTGGCGGGGCTGGAGCCCGGTGCGCATGGGTTCCATGTGCACGAGAACGCGAACTGCGAGCCTCTGGAGATGAACGGTCAGGCAACCGCAGCCGCTGCTGCTGGCGGTCATTACGCTCCTGAACAAGCTGGCACTCATCAGGGGCCTTACGGCCAAGGCCATCTCGGCGACCTGCCGATTCTGATGGTCGATGAGGAGGGGGGTGCGACCACGCCGGTACTGGCACCGCGTCTGAAGGTATCGGATCTGAAGGATCGTGCCCTGATCGTTCACGAGGGTGGCGATACCTATTTCGATCATCCCAAGCTGGGCGGCGGCGGTTCACGCATCGCCTGCGGCACAGTCGACAAGCAGTAGGCCGGGTTGTTGCATGCCCGTAGATAAATGAAAGGCCTCCGATAAGTGGAGGCCTTTTCGAATATGGGCGTGATCAGCCTTTGGGGTCCAGGATGCGAACGGCCTGCACGTCGCTTTTCTTCTGCTCTTCCCGGGTACGGTTGACTCGGGTTTCGAGTTCTTGCGCACTCGCTGGCTGCTCGATCGGCAGTTGTTCGAAGAAGTCGCAGGAGACGCAGTCGCGATAACGAATACCGTTCTGCTCCCAGGTGCGCACACGATCCATGGCCGCGCAGCGCGGACAGATGGCGCCGGCAATGAAGCGTTTGGGTGTCGACATGAATTCTCTCCCTCAGGCTGCACGAATGCCGCTATGGCGTAGCAGGGGCTCGACGCTGGGATCGCGACCGCGAAAGGCGCGAAACAGCTCCGCCGCATCTCGCGAGCCGCCCTGCTCGAGGATCTCCTGACGGAAGCGTGCGCCGGTATCCCTATCGAAGACGCCGGCTTCCTCGAAGGCGCTGTAAGCATCCGCCGAAAGCACCTCGGCCCACTTGTAGCTGTAATAGCCTGCCGCATAACCGCCAGCAAAAATATGGCCGAAGCTGGTCTGGAAGCGGTTGAACTCGACCCGGGGCACCACGGAAAGTTTGTCGCGAATCTCGTCGAGCAGCGCCTGAACGTCCCCCGCCGTGGGCTCGGCGAACTCGTGATGCAGGCGAAAGTCGAACAGTGAGAATTCGATCTGGCGCAGCATGCCCATGGCCGACTGGAAGTTCCTCGCGGCCTGCAGCTTGGTGAGCAGGTCATCCGGCAGGCGCTCGCCGGTATCGACATGAGCGGCGATCAAATCGAGCCCCTCGCGCTCCCAGCAAAAGTTTTCCATGAACTGGCTGGGCAACTCCACCGCGTCCCAGGCCACACCGTTGATGCCCGAGACATCGGCAACGCTTTGTTGGGTCAGCATGTGGTGCAGACCGTGACCGAACTCGTGGAACAGCGTGGTCACTTCGTCGTGAGTCAGCAGGGCCGGCTTATCGCCTACCGGGCGGGTGAAGTTGCAGGTCAGGTAGGCCACCGGTAGCTGCAGGCTGCCGTCCTCGCGCTGACGGCGCACGCGGCACTCGTCCATCCAGGCACCGCCGCGCTTGCCCTCGCGGGCGTAGAGATCGAGATAGAAACCGGCAATCGGTACATCGCTTTCGCGGATCTCGTAAAAGCGCACGTCTGGGTGATAGCGCGGAGCGCTATCATCTTCGACGAATCGCACGCCATAGAGCCGCTCGGTGACCTTGAACAGGCCATCGATGACCTTAGGCGTCGGAAAATAGGGGCGTAGCTGCTCCTGAGAAATGGCATAGCGGGATTCGCGCAGCTTCTCGCTGGCGTAACCGATATCCCAGGGTTTTAAATCTGCGAGCCCGAGTGTTTCCTGGGCGAAAGCCTCGAGCTCGTTGAACTCTTCCTGGGCCTGAGGATGCGCGCGGCGTGCCAGGTCGTCGAGGAAGTCGAGTACCTGGGTCGGTGACTCGGCCATCTTGGTGGCCAGCGAGTAGTCGGCATAGGTCTCGAAGCCCAGCAGTTGGGCCAGCTCATGACGCAGCGCCAGGATCTCTTCGATGTGCTTGGCGTTATCGTATTCACCCGCATTGGGCCCCTGATCCGATGCCCGGGTGGCGAAGGCGGTATACACCTCTTGGCGAAGCTCGCGATCGTTGGCGTAGGTCACCACCGGAAAGAAGCTCGGGAAGTCCAGGGTAATGCGATAGCCCTCGACATTCTTGGGCTCGGCATTGGCCTTGAGGGTGTCTAGCGCACTCTCGGGCAGGCCGTCGAGCATCGAGGCGTCTTCGATATCCTTGTACCAGGCCTGGGTGGCGTCGAGCACGTTATTGGAAAACTGATTGGACAGCTCCGATAGGCGTGATTGAATTTCACCATAGCGCCGTTTCTGCTCGGTAGGCAGATCGACGCCGGCGAGACGGAAGTCGCGCAGGGTGTTGTCTATCGAGCGGTGCTGGGCATGATCGAGATCGTTGTAGGCCGAGGAATTCTTGAGCGCCTGATAGGCTTGGAACAGTCCTTCATGCTGCCCCAACCAGGTGCCGTAATCAGAGAGCATCGCCAGGCAGGATTGGTACGCCTCACGCAGTGCCGGTGTATTCATGGTGCCGTTCAGATGCGATACCGGCGACCAGGCCTGGGATAGGCGGTCGTTGAGTTCCTCAAGCGGCGCCGCCAGGGTCGACCAGCGCGGGGACTCCCGGCTGGCTTTTTTGACCAGCCGGTCGATGGCGTTGCGATTTTCGTCGAGGATCTGCTCGATCGCCGGGACCACATGATCGGGCTGAATATCGCCGAAGGGCGGCAGAGTATGGCTCTCGAGCAATGGATTGTTGGGCATGGACGCAGTTCCTTGTCGCAGGGAAGTGATGGTTCATTTAGATGCGGACGCCGGGGCCGCGTTTCAATAACGCTCGCAGAAGATTGGCCGCCATGCGCCAGCCTGCTAGGCTTGCGCCTTCGATGTTGGGATGTTCGGTTTCACCAAACATAAACATAAGGCAGGCAGGGGCACATGGGCGAAACCTTGGAGCGCTGGAGTACACGGCGTGCATTTATTCTAGCGGTAACCGGCGCCGCCGTGGGGCTGGGTAACATCTGGCGCTTCCCCTACATGACGGGTGAAAATGGCGGGGCCGCCTTTTTAGTGCTGTATGTCGCTTTCGTGGTGGCACTCGGCCTGCCGGTCATGATGGCCGAGATTCTGATCGGGCGCGCGGGGCGGCGCAGTCCCATGCAGGCGCTTGCCCATCTTGCCCGAGAGGCCGGCGCTACCCCGCACTGGCGCTGGCTGGGACTGTTTGGCGGGATCACGGTATTTTTCATTCTGTCGTTCTATTCGGTGGTGTCGGGCTGGTCGATCGAGTATCTGATCGATTCGATCAACGGTAATTTTGCTGGCCGCTCACCCCAGGAGATTGGCGCCAGCTTCGATGCGTTTCTTGCCGATCCACTGCGCATGACCTTCAATCATACTCTGTTTCTATTGCTGACAATGTCCGTTGTTGCAGCAGGCATCTCGGGTGGTCTGGAGAAGCTCAACAATCTGCTGATGCCGCTTTTGTATCTATTGTTGTTGATACTCGCCATCTACGCCACCACGACGGATGGCTTCGGTGTTGCCATGGCCTGGCTGTTTACCCCGGAGCCCTCGGCGATCACCACGTCTGTGGTGTTGAATGCCATGGGTCATGCCTTTTTCACCTTGGCGCTAGGTGCCTGCGCGCTGATGGCCTACGGCGCTTACATGCCGGAGCATCAGAGCCTGCCGCGCGCCGTGATCGCGGTGGCGCTGCTAGACATCTCGGTCGCTCTTCTAGCGGGTATCGCTATTTTCTCGGTGGTGTTCTCCCAGGGCATGGATCCGGGCGAAGGCCCAGGGTTGATGTTCGTGACGCTCCCCATCGCCTTTGCCCAATTGCCGGGCGGTTCCCTATGGCTGGGTATCTTCTTTCTACTGCTGTTGCTGGCCACCTGGACATCGTCGATCAATCTGGCCGAGCCGATGGTGGTCACCTTGCAGGATGCGGGACTCAAGCGCGGTTACGCCACTGCGGTGATCGGTGCGCTGGTGTGGGCGGCAGGCATGCTCTCGGTATTGTCGTTTTCGACCATGGCCGAGGTGTACTGGATCGGCAAGATGAATTTTTTCGACCTGGTGACCACGATCCCTACCGATATCTTCCTGCCGATAGGCGGTTTGCTGATTGCAATTTTTGCTGCCTGGGTCATGTCCCAGGAGACGGCGCAGCGTGCTCTGGGTATCGACGCCAAGGGGTTTCGCCTCTGGCAAACGCTCGTGCGCTTCGTTTCGATCCCGTTGGTGGTCGTGGTGTTGGTGTCTGGCCTATTCTGAAGTCGAATGAGTCATTTAAGGAGTGGAATATGGCGATTAGAACCTTTCAGGGGCAGACACCGCAGCTCGGCGAACGGGTGTATGTCGATCCTGCCAGTGTGGTGCTGGGCGATGTTGTATTGGGCGATGATTGCTCGGTATGGCCGATGACGGTGGTGCGTGGCGATATGCATCGCATCCGGATCGGCGCGCGAACTAGCGTGCAGGATGGCAGCGTGCTGCATATCACCCATGCCAGCGATTTCAATCCCGGTGGCCATCCGCTGACCATCGGCGATGATGTCACCATCGGTCATAAGGCCCTTCTCCATGGTTGCACGCTGGGCAACCGTATCCTGGTGGGCATGGGGTCCATCATCATGGATGGCGCACTAGTCGAAGACGAGGTGATCATTGCCGCTGGCGCGGTGGTAACGCCAGGCAAGACCCTGGCGAGCGGCCATGTGTATGCCGGCAATCCCGCCAAGCCCCTGCGCGAGCTCAAAGAGAGTGAGCGAGAGTTCTTTGCGTACACGGCGGGTAATTACGTCAAGCTCAAGGACCAATATCTTGCGGATGAACAGCAAGGCTAGGCCTTCCTGCTCTGAGTGTCGCCATCCGGCAACTAATTGTTTTATCAGGCCATAAAGCTCATACTCTGGTTTTTTATCCAGTGTGAGATTTTTCATGGCCGATTTTCGTACTCATTTAGGTGTCGCCACTGCCGTGGGTACGCTCGTGGGGCTGGGGGGGTGGCAGGTATCACTATGGTCACTGGCTGCAGCGGCGCCGCTAGCCGTGCTAATGGCTTTGGGCGGCATTCTCCCTGACATCGATTCCGATAATTCGCACGCCGTTCGTCTGATCTTCACCCTGTTCGCCACGTTAGCGACTGTGAGTGGTGCGTTATTGTTTCAGGAGCGACTGAGTCCAGGCATATTGTTGATAGCCTGTGGCGCGCTTTTCCTTGGTATACGCTATGCATTGAGTGCGGTGTTCAAGCACTTTTCTGTCCATCGTGGTATCTGGCATTCCCTGCTCGCGGCCCTCTTGGGAGGCGCGCTGGTAACAACCGCCAGTTACCAGGTATTTTCGCAGACAGCCTGGATGTCATGGGCCCACGGGCTAGCGCTGGTGATTGGGGCAGTGATTCATTTGCTCTTGGACGAATGCTATAGCGTTGACCTGGTCGGTGCGCGAGTCAAACGTTCCTTTGGCACGGCCCTCAAGCTCTTCGATTATCATCAGCCGCTCAATTCGCTGCTCATGCTATTGGTGACGATCGCCCTTATTCCCTGGCTGCCGCCCTGGTCGGCTCTAACGGTGCTTATGTCTCAAGGCATGCAGTTCTGGCCGTAATGTTCGTTCAAGGCCACTCCTTCTAGGTTCAGTCAGGGTGCTCTGGCAACGATCTTGTCCGCCGCAAGGCCCGTTGGTTGCGAGTTTCAGCACGCTCCAACTCATGCAGTCCTTTTTCGACGAAGACAAGATGCTCGTGGGCACAGGCGCGGGCATCCTCGGCGCGACCGTCAAGAATGGCGTTGAGTAGCGCTCGATGCTGGTTCATCAGCTGTTCCCGAGAGCCGGGTCTTTCGAATAGATAGGCCAGGTTGGAGACGATGCTTTTCTCCAGCAGATGGAAGATGCCGCGTATGGTATGCAGTAAAAGAACATTATGGCCGGATTCGGCGATCGCAAGATGGAAAGCGGCATCGGCCTTGGCCTCGCGATGCGGATCGCTTTGCAATGAAGGCTCGGCGTAGGATGTATCGAGCTCCTCGAAACGACGAACAAGCAAGGCCTTGTCTGCGGAAGTCGCGCGAAGCGCCGCGTAGTAGGCCGAAATACCTTCCAGGGCGTCACGGAACTCGAGTAGATCGAGTTGAAACTCCTGGTGACGTGAAAGCATCTCAAGCAGTGGATCATTGTAACCACTCTTGAGTTCTTCACTGATGAAGGTGCCGCCCCCTTGTCGACTGATGAGTAGGCCCCGGGCCGAAAGCTTCTGAATGGCTTCCCGCAATGATGGCCGCGACACGCCAAAGCGTTCCGCCAGTTCCCGCTCTGGCGGCAGGCGTTGCCCCGGCGTAAGACTGCCTTCGAGGATCATCGTCTCGAGACGCTCGGTAATGACATCGGCAATGCGCGGTTGCCGGACGGGTTGGTAGACCATGGGTGATACTCGGGAACTTGGTATAAAAACAGATTAAAGAGTTGTCATTGACCTCAATTGGTAAGACCAATACTAGCCTTGAAACCTTGAGTTGCCAATGACTAATGGCGAATATCACGTAATCGGTGCAAGTATTATGCTCCTAAGGCATTCGGCAAAACGAGAGGCGGCTTAGTGCCAAAGGCGGCGTGATGTGTTTGACGTGCGTAGCGTCTTGCTTCTAAAGTTCGGCAATATTGAATGTTAATTGGTTTTACCAATTTGACGGAGCCCTCCCGATGGCGATTAAGCCCCGCGTTGCGGCGCGGGGTTCGGAGGCTAGTTCAGGAAACTCATCATGACATCACTCAAGCTCTATCCACCCAGGCCTGAAAAGGTGTACTTCTTCGGTACTTGTCTTATCGACATGTTCTACCCCGAGGCCGGACTCGATGCTATTCGCCTATTGGAACGGGAGGGTATCGAGGTCATCTTTCCCGAGGATCAGACCTGTTGCGGTCAGCCGGCTTATACCTCGGGCTATCATGATGAAACCCGTGCGGTCGCTAAAGCGCAGTTGAATCTGTTTCCCGAACCCTGGCCGATCATCGTGCCCTCCGGGTCCTGCGGGGGCATGATGCGAACGCATTATCCGTCACTCTTTGCCGGCACCGATCAAGAAGTGCAGGCGCGAGAGGTGGCGGATCGTATCTTCGAGCTGACCGAGTTCCTGGTGCATGTCTGCCACGTTCAGCTTGGCGACAAGGGCGCGCCGCAACGTGTGGCCATGCACACATCCTGTAGCGCCCGCCGCGAGATGGGGCTGGCGGAAACAGGGCCGGCGCTTCTCAAGCAGTTGGGTTCGGTAACGCTGGTGGAGCAGGTGCGAGCCAGCGAATGTTGCGGTTTCGGGGGCACCTTCGCAGTACGCCATCCCGAGGTGTCGGCGGCAATGGTCGACGACAAGTCCAGGGCCATCGAGGCGGCAGATGCCGAGCATTTCGTGACCTCCGATTGTGGTTGTCTGATGAACATTGCCGGGCGATTCGAACACCAGAAGCGGCCTGTGAAAGGTGAGCATATCGCCAGCTACCTATGGAGGCGCACTTCGTGAGCGTTCAAACCTATACGCCTCAGGCGTTTCACCGTCAGGCCCATGATGCGCTGGGCAACCCCCAGATTCGCAGCAATTTCCGCAATGCGATGGATGGTCTGATGACCAAGCGTCGCGATTCCTTTGGTGACTGGGATGTGGAAGTGCTGCGCGACCTGGGGGCCAATATTCGTTTGCGGGCACTGGCCAAGCTGCCGGATCTGCTCGAGCAGCTCGAAGCCAATTGTCAGGCCAATGGTATTCAGGTGCACTGGGCGCAGGATGCTGATGAAGCCTGCCGTATCATTCGCGATTTGTGCGAGGCGCGGGACGCCAAGCGTGTGATCAAGGGCAAGTCGATGGTCTCCGAGGAAATGCATCTCAATGCTTATCTCGAGGAGTCGGGTATCGAGGCGCTGGAATCGGACCTGGGTGAATATATCGTCCAGCTCAACGAGCAGACGCCATCGCACATCATCATGCCGGCGATTCATCTCAATACCGATGAGATCTCCGACATAATGCATAGCAAGACGGGAACCGACAAGACGCGAGACGTCGACTACCTTACCGCTGCGGCGCGTCATCAGTTGCGTGAGCGTTTCATGGCTGCGGATGTGGGTCTTTCCGGAGTCAACTTCGCCGTCGCCGAGACCGGAACGCTGTGCCTGGTCGAGAATGAAGGCAATGGGCGCATGACCACCACGGTGCCGCCGGTGCACATCGCCGTTACCGGTATCGAGAAGGTGGTGGAGCATCTGCGTGACGTGCCACCGTTATATGCGTTGCTGACGCGCTCCGCGACCGGCCAGCACGTGACGACCTACTTCAACATGATTTCCGGTCCGCGCAAGTCCGGAGAGCACGATGGCCCCAAGGAGGTTCATCTGGTGCTGGTCGATAACGGACGTTCTTCCATCTACCAGGATGACGAACTGCTCGACACCTTGCGCTGTATTCGTTGCGGTGCCTGCATGAATCACTGTCCGGTCTATACCCGTGTCGGTGGTCATACCTATGGCACCACTTATCCCGGTCCTATCGGTAGTATCCTCATGCCGCACCTACAGGGGCTCGAGGCGACCAAGGATCTGCCCAGCGCCTCAAGTTTATGCGGTGCCTGTGGCGAAGTGTGTCCGGTCAGGATTCCGATTCCCGATCTGCTGGTGCGTCTGCGCAAGGAGGCCGTGGGCGAAGGGCGCGGTAATGTCGAAGGCGCCGGGGTCAAACGCAATCTCAAGGAGGTGCTGGCCTGGAAAGGCTGGCAATGGCTGTCTACTCACCCTGGGGCCTGGCGTGCAAGCGCGAGCATGGCAGGAAAGTTTCGTGCATTGACACCCTCAAGCCTGGGGCCATGGACGCGCTATCGTATTGCACCCAAGCCTGCCTCTACGTCTCTTCATGCGCTAGTCAAGCGTCATCAACGCGCTAGTAAGCAAGAGGGCGAAAAGTGAGCGCTCGCGACTCAATTCTTAAACGTCTACGTGAACGCACCGACGGTCCTTTGATGGCACCTGTTTCCGATTTTAGCGTGATGGGTGGACGTAACTGGACGCATGATGAGCGCCTGGCCCATTTCGAGGAAAAAATCACCTCGGTGCATGGTGAGGTGATTCATACCGATAAAACGAATTGGACAGATGCCCTAAAGAAGGTGCTCACCGATAAGAACGTCAAACGCTTGGGGATGGGCCGCGAACATCCGGTTGCCGTTGAGGCGAGGGAGGCGCTGGCCAGAGGTGACATCGAACTGATTGACGTTGACCGCGATATCGAAGACTGGCAGCGGGAGCAGTTCGATATCCTTGAGGCTGGATTGACCTCGACTCGTGGGGGTATCGCCGAGACCGGCAGTCTGTGGCTCTGGCCGACATCCGACGAGCCGCGCCGGCTGAGCCTGGTGCCACCACTGCATATTGCAGTGCTTGACGCCGATGCCATCGAGGACACCTTCTTCGATGTTATTGCGGCCCACGACTGGGCCGGTAACATGCCGACCAACGCGCTATTGATATCGGGGCCAAGCAAGACCGCGGATATTGAACAGACGCTGGCTTACGGTGTACATGGCCCACGAGAACTGGTCATACTTATGCGTCACTAGGGGGAGTGGGGAAGTGTGGTCATGCAGAGTCGCAAGGTGTTGTTGTTCGATGTGGGCGGGGTGCTTGTGGACTGGGACGGCACGAATGGGCTTGTCGAACTGACTGATGGGCGTCTCGACCACGAACAAGCAAGGCGATTCTGGATGGAGTTCGAGCCGCTCAAGCCGTTTGAAAAGGGGTATGCCGATGGCGCCGGCTTCGCCCAGGCAGCGGTCGCCGAACTTGAGCTGGACATGACCTCTGATGCCTTTCTGGCGGTGTACGACAGGTGGATGCGAGGACCTTTTCCGGGTGCATTCGACTTGATCGAGCGTATTCACCCCCATTATCGCCGCGCCGTACTGAGCAACAGCAACCCCATTCATTGGCGCCGGCTGATTGATGATTATGGTCTTGCCGGGCCCTTTGAAACGCTGTTTGTCTCTCATGAGATTGGTCAGCGTAAACCTGAACCGGAAGCTTATCGCACAGTGTTTGAACGCATGGCGCAACCCGCCGAAGAGTTCATCTTTTTCGATGATAATCCCGAGTGTATCGAAGCAGCGCAACAGATGGGGGGCAAGGCAATCCAGGTTCGTGGTTTGCCCCAGTTGGAAGCTGCGCTGACAGAATTGAATGTATTGCTGCCACAGAAGGGATGATACTCGTTAAAAGTAAAAACCTCTTGCGTTCAAGGCAATGAACCCGTAGGATACGCATCCGCTGCTGCCGACGAGGGGATACCCGAGAGGCATCGGCCGGCTCTTTAACAATTGATCAGGTAATTCATGTGGGCGCTTGTGAGCGATGCGGTGAGCAGTCACCGAAATCG
>NZ_JBNCAN010000024.1:0-75717 GCF_049808615.1 Halomonas sp. GXIMD04776
TGCGGCAGAAGTCGTTGCGGGAACCATGCAGCGCATTGCTGAGCTGGAAGCATCGCTTGCCGATCTTAGCGAGGGTAAAATCAGCCAGACGTCGGTGCAGAGTCTTGACCCTACCGGTACGAGCAGTAAATTGATTCTGGCGCTGGGAATAGTGCTGGGTGGAACGCTAGCGATCATGGGTGTTTTCTTCATGCAGTTTGCAAGTTTGGTTCGCGGTAGCCTGAAAGATACTGGCTAACCCCATTTTATTTAGCTTAGCTCGAACTATGGGGCTTTAACACCGTGGCTACCTGTATATACGTGAGAGTGCTACTTTGAGTATTATAGCGATATATATAATACGAGGATCGTGACATGTATGCCGTTGAATTCGATACCAATATCACCAGCCGATATCTGAAGCTCGAAAATTAAGATAAGCTAATAAATAAGCATGCGAAAGTGATCATTCTAAGTGCCTGATCTAAAGTTTTCGCGTAAGATTCATGTCAAGATCCCTGACGCGGACGGCACCATGGCAAGGCGCTTCGTTACCCCTCTCACTGACTCGGAACAGCAGATGCTGACCTCCGCCTATCACCAAGGTGAGAAGTGCGCCCTACGTCGCCGTGCGCACGCTGTCCTGCTGAGTGATCAAGGCCATACCATCAATCAGATCAGTGAAATACTACAAGTTCGGCGCGATGCCGTATCACGGTGGCTCAAGCAGTGGGAAGCGTCGGGCCTCGACGGGCTGATCGACAAGCCCCGCAGTGGCCGCACGCCGATCCTGGATGAGCACGACTACCAGCGACTGCAGGAACTGGTTGCCGAGCAGCCTCATCAGATTCGATCCTTGCAAGCTCGGCTGCAAGAAGCGACCGGTAAGACCGTCAGCACGGTGACCCTTCGCCGGGCATTGAAAAAAAAATTGCTTTAGCTTCAAGCGCATTCGGCATTCACTGAAAGCATGGCGTGACGAAACGGATTTCCGCAACACGCAGGGCCTTCTCAAGGCGCTTCACCAGCGGGAAGATCAGGGCGAGCACGAGCTCTATTACTTTGATGAATCAGGATTTTCTCAATCATCGTCGGTGCCCTACGCGTGGAGCCCCATCGGCAAGCCCTGCGAGGTGACCGCGTACTCACATAGCAGAAGGCTGAACGTACTGGGGTTCCTCAGCCGAGCCGGGAAACTGGTCTCCCACACCACCACCGAACCGGTAACCACCGAGACGGTCATCGAAGCGTTCGACCAGTTTGTGGTCCAGAAAGACCCGGATACCTTCGCCGTCGTGGTGCTCGACAATGCCAGCATGCATCGCTCCAAAACCTTCAGGCGGAAGATGGTGGAATGGATGTCGCATCGTGTGCACCTGATCTATCTATCGGCTTATTCGCCCGAGTTGAACCTGATCGAGATTCTGTGGCGGCAGATGAAGTACGCCTGGCTGCCACTGAGTGCGTACCTCTCGTTTGACCGACTCTGTGATGAGGTGTGCCGCTTGCTCGATGGCTACGGAACTGATCACGTGATTAATTTCGAATAGTCACTTAGTAGAGGAAGAAGTAAAAGCCGAACAAAATGGATATTTGCAAAAAATAAAAGGAGAAACTTCCTACCGTCTCATCAAGCGTCGATATAGATAAGATAGCCGACGAGACGAATAATAATATTTTTTGATGCCGATGTCTTGGTCTATTTTTCCATCAATCAGGCAGCAGAAAAACTCGCTAAGGTTCAGTATCTTGCCTTGAATTGTCTGAAAGGGAGAAAGAGTTCAAGGGTGAAATTCGGCGCAAGTAGAAAAAAGTCTCCCTGGATGAGACCTGCTCGGCTAATACTCTCACGGTATAGATTTCTTAAAGCGCTTTCCCAGGCAAATGCTCTCGCTGTCTGGGAAGCACTTCGACCAAGATGCTTTCAAAAAACTTAAATTTCCCATGTAAATACTTCAAGGCACGAGTTTACTTTGTTTGGTAATAAAAATTCAAAATTGAATATTTTAAAGACAAGCGGATCTAGTGTGCTACTTAAGGTGTTCAATGTTCTTGTAGTACTTCTTATAAGCATTGTTCTAGCTCGCTCACTAGGTCCAGATGGATATGGTATATATGCGTTTGCATACTCTATAGCAACCCTCTTGGCCGTGCCGGTGCAGCTAGGAATTCCTCAGTTGATAGTCAGGGAAATTGCGGGCTTCCAACTGGATAATAAATGGGAGCTCTTCAAAGGGATTCTCCAAAGGGCAAATCAGTCAGTTGTTATCGTCACAACAATTATATTCACGGTTTTAATTTTATGGTTATTTTTATATGGTAACTCGAATGTTGATAGTTTAAGTATACAAGTATTTTCTTGGGCGGCCTTGCTGATTCCTTTTATTGCCTTGGGCAATATACGTGGGGCGGTATTGCGTGGTATTCGATCAGTGATTTTAGGTCAGCTTCCAGAAATGGTAATACGTCCTGGACTATTTCTGTTGCTGGTCCTCATAGCAGGGTATTATGGAGCATTGCAATCAACCAGCGCAATGATGCTGAATGTAATAGCCTCATTTACCACCTTCGTTATTGGCAGCATCATGCTGCAAAAAAAAATTCCAATTGAAGTTAAGTCCGTAGATGCTAGCTATGAGACAAAGAGATGGATTGGCAGCGCTTTGCCATTTGCATTGATTGCTGGCATGCAGGTAATCAATAGGCAAACAGATATTCTAATGCTTGGGTTCTTGGGCGGAAGTGAGGAAGTCGGTTTGTATAAAGTAGCCGCTCAAGGAAGCCTCCTGGTAGCATTCGCGTTAACTTCCATCAATATGGTATTAGCACCGTACGTCACACGGCTATATAAGCAAGGAAACAGTGTTCAGCTTCAAAAGATGATAACGTTAAGCGCTCAAATAATCCTTGCAACTGCGTTGCCAGTGGCAGCAGTATTTATTGTATTTGGCGAATTTTTTTTACTACAGGTCTTCGGGAACGAGTTTGTTGACGCATACCCTCCATTGGCCATTTTGTGTGTTGGCCAGCTAATAAATGCAGGATTAGGTTCCGTAGTTCTTTTGTTGAACATGACAGGCAATGAGAAAGATACCGTTCGGGGTGTCGTAGTTGCTGCCATCCTCAACGTTGTATTCAATCTTATCTTAATCCCTTTTCTTGGCATGGTCGGCGCTGCGATAGCAACAATGATTACCACCGCGGTATGGAATGTTCTTCTCTGCATTAAATTGTGGAAAAAGACAGGAATATATAGTTTGGCATTTCGATTTAAATTATGAGGTAAATAAATGAAGTTGCTGATAATTGGTATAGATGGCGGTGATTACCGAATTATTAATGAAATGCCTATGCCATTTTTACAGAGTCTCGTCAAAGGTTCTACTTGTGTTCCTGTAGAAGAAGATCTCTGGGAGCGCGGGTGGGCGAAGATCCTTAGCGGAAAATCCGGCAAAGAAACTGGCGCCTTCTATACTAAACCGGTACTAAGTGACGAAAAGGAGTGTAAGGCAACGCAATCTTTTCGCCTGAATGATTATGCAACCGCTGGTGCTATTCCTCTTTGGCAGAAATTGAACGAAATGGGCTTGCGGGTTGGCTTCATGAATATCCCGACGACCTCCCCGGCGCCTGAAGTAGATGGTTTTTTTGTTTCTGGGGCAGGTGCTGGGTTGGGTAAGAAAGAAGGAATACCTTCTGAAGCCTGTAGCCCCTCAGAAGTAGCGACAATCTTAGAAGCTCAGGAGTATATATTCGACACACGTTATGTGGCATCTGGAATACGCGATCAAGAATCCTTTATCCGACGCCTGAGGCTAATGACAGAACGCCGTGTTAGATCATACTGCAGCTTGAATGAAAAGTATGCAGTGGATATTGGGTTCATTGCGTTCATGGGTACCACGCGTATTCAATATCTTGCTATGAGCGAGATCGAAAAGATGATCGACCAGCCACAAGAAAAATGGAGCAAGCTGCAGAAAGACATCGCAGAGTTGTATCAGCATTTCGATGAACAGTTGCGCAGACTCACCGATACTATTAAACCTAAGCACACGGTGGTGGTCTCTGACCATGGACAGTCACCTTACAAGCAGATGATAGATGTTGGGGCCTTCTTAAAATCCCATGGGTGGCAAACGGATCGTGCTGCAAGTAACATGATGATTCGCAATCAACTCAAGGCTGTAATCAAAAAGACTGTTCCTGATTTTTTACTGAAGAAGGTATCCGGCTCCGCGCCAAAGATCAAGGACGCCATAGTTTCACAGCCAATCGATTTCAGCAAAAGCCATGCATTTGGAATGCGCTATGTGTCTGGAATCTATATAAACGATGAGCGATTTGGTGGTGTTGCCAAAAGTGAAAAGGAAAGAAAAGAAATAGTTAAAAACATCATCGAAGAGTTTAATAAAAGCAATGTTGCTCAAGAATATTGCTTGTCGGCAAGGCCGTATCGAGATTCTCATCAGGACACTAGACAATGCAAATTGCTACCTGATATATGGATAGATCATCCGGATTCTATCTTCTTTGAGTATGGGATAGGGGGTAGCAGGAAAGGCACCGGGAATTTTGTGGAAGCCAATGAAGTCTACGGAAAAGAAATCGATTGGCCCAATGTATCACGTGATCAATGGACAGGGATCAAAGGGCGTTATCCATTGCTAACTGTTAGCAACTCTGCAGCACATCTAATACCTGAAAATATGGCCGAGGATTTAACATCTGCGTACAGTATAGTGGTTAATATAGCATCTGAGTGAGCCATTTTGGACGGCAATGGTTGATTCGTATGAAACTTTCAAACCCAGAGGTGTGTTTTGAAGATAGGAGTTTTAACTTATCACCGGGTTGTAAACTTGGGATCAGTTATTCAAGCATGGTGTGTCGTAGAAATCGCTAAAAAGCTTTACCCTGATGCTCAAGTAGAGGTGATTGATTATCAAGCAAGAAAAATGCAATTTATGGAGCTCAGAAAATATGTAGGGTTGCGACCACTGCGTATCAATAAGCGCCATTTGGAAAAGAAAAAAACACTAGATAATTTTGTAAAATGTTGTCTGCCGATATCTAAAGAAGCCTGTATAACCAACTCTTCTCCAAAAGCGATGACTTGGCTCAAGAAACGCAACTACGACATGATTTTCGTTGGTAGCGACACGGTATGGGAATTAAGGCATGGAAGCTACTCCCCTGAAGGAAGCAATTTATATTTTTTGCCAGGGGAGATGAAAAGCACGAAAGTTTCTATTTCCGCATCAATGGATCCCTTAGGTAATCTCACTGAAAAACAAAAGCGGGAGCAAGAGGAGAGAATAGGTCATCTACGCGATTTCGATTTACTTAGTGTAAGAGATAAGGTTACTTTAAAAGAGCTTGAGAAGAAGGTCGGTAGCAAACGCACTGTTCTAAAGATACCAGACCCTACGCTTATGAATGGGCTTGAAAAATTATTACATGTTACTCCTCCTTTTAAACCGGCTTCTCGCCCAGTGGCCGGTGTTGCATTACCACGTGATCTATCTGAATGTGCACACAAGGCCTTAAATGAGCTCGGTTATGAGGTCTGGGATTGGAATGGTCATTCTACGCAATATACAAGTCGTGTATTATCTCCCCGATTCAGCCCTCAAGAAGTCCTTGCACTTCATGCTCAAGTGGATGCTTTTGTAACGGATCGCTTCCATGGTTCCATTTTTTGTTTAATTCAAAAAACTATCCCGGTCCTGTTTTTTGAATCGCCTAAGAAATGGCCTATGTCGAATAGTAAGGGCAGGGATCTTTTTGAGATGCTTGATCTAGAGAATTTTGTTTTTCGTGAGAGGAGCAAGTTGGAGAAAACAGATTGGCTTAGGTCTATGTTGGAGGATGAATCCATTTCGAAACTAAATATACCCGCAAAAATGAAAAAGATAGGTTTTGAAAATCTTGAAATTTTGCGTATTGCCTTGAATGACATTAAAGAAAAAAAATGAAAATAATGCTTTTTATACCAACCTTAGGAAATGGTGGTGCGGAGCGGGTATTCGTAGATTACGCAAATGGATTAGCAAACCAAGGATTCAAGGTTTATCTCGTCTGCCTGAAGGGCGGTTCTTATGAGAGTGATGTATCTAAAAATGTAAAAATAATAAAACTTAACGTTCGCATGAGAACTGCTTTCTTCCCATTTGTCTTTCAAATATTGAAAATTCGTCCTAGAGTACTCTTGTCTGGCTTAACTGGGCCAAATCTGATTAGCGCTATGGCAGGACGCATAACGGGTGTTTCAAAGATCATTACGTCTGTGCACAATGATTTGAGTACAGAAAATGCAATAACCAATTCGTATTTTCCTCGGTTGGAAAAGCCGCTAGTGAAGCTTTTTTGTACTCTCTCACATAAGATTATTGCCGTATCAGAGGGTGTCAAGGATTACTTGCTTAGTCACAAAGCTGTGGATAAAAATAAGATAGAAGTAATATATAACCCTATATACAAAGACAGCATAATAGACAGTACGCAAGAAGAGTTACCGAGGTATATAGAAGATCGACTTGATGATCAAGGCTTCATCGTTTCTGCCGGTCGCTTGGTTTATCAAAAAGGTTTTGATCTTCTAATTGACGCATACGCTAATGCCTTTCAAAGCAATGAATCTCCTAAGCTAATTATTTTGGGTGAAGGTCCGGAGCGAGAAAAGCTTGAAGAAAAAATAAAGAATAAAAATCTAGAACAAAAGGTTATCTTGCCTGGATTCTTGGATAATCCATATCCTATTTTTTCTAAAGCAAGACTCTATGTGTTGAGCTCGCGCTGGGAAGGCTTTGGCAATGTAATTGTTGAAGCCTTAACCTGTGGAACCCCTGTTTTGGCATTCGACTGTCGAAGCGGTCCGAGAGAGATTCTAGAAGACCTCGATAGCTCTTATCTTGTACCAAATGGATCTGTTAAGGCACTTTCAGTAGCGATGTATAAAAAAATAAACGAAGAGCACGATTGCAATGCTCTCGCACAGTATTCGCAACGATTTTCTGTGGAAGTGTGCGTAGAAAAAATAGCCAAAGTAATAGTTTTATAGCGTTCTCTTTTAACTTTATTTACGTCAAAATTCTGACTGGCCCAGTATTTCAAAATGCCAATAAATAACTCTAATCATAACAGAGATGTAGGTTGGAGCGCTGGCTCAGTCTTAATTTTGCTAATGCTGAGGTATCGCTCATTTGACAATACTATATTTTACGTCAGTTGGCTGAGTGGATGCCCGGTGATTTTATTTTTTTTATTCTATTTTGGAATTACATTAAAAACCAAGTTTTGGTATTTTCGTTTAGAATTTCTATTTTCTCGTTTTACTGAAAGTAGAAAATCAATTGAAAGGTAGATCTGATAGTTTTTTAATAGCACTTACTGCTCAAACTGACGAACTACGACTAAATGAAAGTGCCTATATAGGGCCTTATTTAATCGAGTGAGGGCTACATATTTCGAATTTGCAATGATTTTTCCTTAGTGTTTTTAATTTATTCGATGATTTATCTGCGAAATAATGCCGCTTATAAAAAGACTTTATGTTGTAGAAATAAGTAGAGCACAGGCCTTATAGATAAGAATGCGACTTGGCTAAAAAGTTTAAATACTTTTAGTTGCTATTTTTACAAGTTGTGCTTGATATAATGTATGATCAAAGACTAAGTTTTTAGTTTAAAACTTTGATGCCGATTTTCCATGTGGCTAGACTCCTTGTCTGTTGCTTATTAAATATTACTGGATTTTTATGAATAAGATCTTATATGTAGCTAGCACGCTAAAGCGCTGTGGCCCTACCAGTCAATTATACAATATAGTAAAAAACTTAGATCGCAGTTGCTTTGATCCAATAGTAGTTACTCTTTCTCCTGAACCAGCGGATAGCTACTGGAATGATTTTAAAAAACTTGGTATTGAAGTCGAGTCGCTTAATCTCTCACGCTTTAAAGGTACGTTGTTTTTGAAAAACAATTTGCAAAGCATGGTAAAGAGGATAAGGCCGCAGGTTTTGCACACTCAAGGGATTCGAGCAGATGTACTTTCTTCAAAAATGGATTACTCACTACCTAAAGTTGCGACTATAAGAAATTTTATACAACTTGATTACCCTATGACTTATGGACGATCATTAGGGTATTTAATGGCTAAGCAACATATTAAAGCCCTTGAAAAAGTAGATTTGTGTGTAGGCGTTTCTAATGCAGTAGTTCAAAACATAAGAGAAAATACTACTATAAAAAATTTGGCAGTGATACGGAATGGGGTTGATCAAGACCTGTATCATTCTCGGATGAGTTGCGAAAAAAATCTATTCAAGAAAAAACTTGGTTTTTATGGAACTGAGAATATTTGGATATGCTCTGGTCATATTTCTTCAAGAAAGAATCCCTTAGAACTCATTAATGCATGGAAAGCCAGTGAGATGGGTAAGAAAAATACTCTGGTTTTCTTGGGTTCAGGCGAGCTGGAAAGGGAATGCCTTGATCTCATTTCTGATTGTAATAGCATCCAAATGGCAGGCAGAGTGCGGAATGTTTCAGATTATTTAAAAGCAGCTGATTATTACGTTTCATCTTCTAAGGCAGAAGGAATGCCCAACGCTGTGTTGGAAGCTATGGCTTGCGGCTTGCCAGTTTTACTTTCTGATATTGAACCGCATCAAGAGATACTTTCGCTTAATCATAAAATTGGTGTTGGCTATAAGCTAGGTAGCCAGAATAACCTGGTTAAGGCTTTGCACGAAATGGCAATAAGAAATAGAAATGAGATGTCAATGGCAAGTTTAGAAACAGTCGATAACTTTCTTAGTGCGAAAGCAATGTCAAGTCAATATCAAGAGAGGTACTTTGAAGTTGTAGAGAGTGTTGAATGACCTTCTCTGTTCTTATTTCCGTCTACCATAGAGAAAACCCCGAATACCTTCGCCAGGCTATAAATAGTATATGGGATGATCAAGCACTTAAACCGAATCAAATTGTGCTGGTTAAAGATGGCCCTCTAACATTCGATTTGAACGCAGTAGTACAAGATTGGACGAAACGTTTAGATGAGGTCATGACCATTGTTGAATTACCGCAAAACGTTGGCTTGGGGGCAGCATTGAATGCGGGGCTAAAGCAGTGTCGCCATGAGTTGGTAGCCCGCATGGACACGGATGATATAGCCTTGCCTGAGCGTTTCGAAAAACAAGTTTCCTTTATGGAAAGCAATCCAGATATTGCTGCATCGAGCGCGATTCTTGAAGAATGGGATGAAAATTTTAATAGTGTCATCAATATCCGTTACCTGCCTGAGAATCATTGTGATATTGTCCGATTAGCAAGAAGTCGATCACCTCTGAGTCATCCCCTGGCGATTTTTAGAAAAGATGTGGTATTGGCGGTAGGTGGCTACCCCCCGTTGTGGAAGGGACAAGATTATGCTTTATGGTCATTGCTGATTAAAAAAGGCTATAATTTGGCGAATTTGCCTGATTTATTGTTGAAGATGAGAACAGGGACTGGATTGGTAGAGCGCCGAGGTTGGGAGTATTTTAAACACGAGGCGAAACTACTCCAATTCCAACGTAGTATTGGCTTTCTTGGCTTTTATACCTTTCATCGTAATTTAATACTGAAATGTGCATTACGACTTTCGCCGAGCCTCGTTAAACGCTTGGCTTACAAATATGCACGCTAACAGGCAGTAGAATTTTTTATGAAATTACTGATTACAGGCATGGCGGGTTTCATTGGTCATGCGGTAGCAAAAAGGTTATCTGACCTAGGGCATCAGATCGTCGGTATCGATAATCTGAGTGATTATTATGATGTGTCGCTCAAGCAGGCACGCCTCGATGATTTAGCTGATCTAGATAACGTTCGCTTTGAAAAGATCGATTTGTCCGATCGCGATACCATAGCAACGCTGTTCAATACGCATCGGTTCGATATTGTGATCCATCTCGCGGCGCAGGCAGGGGTACGTTATTCATTGGAAAACCCTCATGCGTATGCCGACTCCAATCTGACCGGGCACTTGAACATATTGGAGGGCTGCCGACATTCCAAGGTGAAGCATCTGGTCTACGCCTCATCCAGCTCGATCTATGGCATGAATGCCAAATTACCCTTTTCGGCAGCAGATAATGTCGATCATCCCGTCAGTCTGTATGCAGCGACAAAGAAGGCCAATGAACTGATGTCGCATACCTATTCGCATCTTTACGATATTCCTACTACCGGGCTGCGTTTCTTCACCGTGTATGGCCCTTGGGGGAGGCCAGATATGGCCATGTTCAAGTTCACCAAGAATATTCTTGAGGGCAAATCTATTGACGTGTATAACCACGGCGACATGTCTCGTGACTTTACGTACATTGATGACATCGTTGAAGGTGTCGTTCGTATCATGGACGTCATTCCTCAGCGCAACAACGATTGGAATCCAATTATGGCAACGTCGGATGGCAGTAACGCCGCCTATGCGCTGTATAACATCGGTCATGGCAGCCCCGTTAGCTTAATGGATTTCGTTCGTGCGGTGGAAACAGCGACAGGCAAGAAGGCCAACTGTAACTACCTGCCAATGCAACCCGGCGATGTGCAGCGGACCTGGGCGGATACAGAGGGACTATATCAAGCAACCGGTTATCATCCCAAGGTAGGAGTCGAGGAGGGTGCTCGCCGCTTTGTAGAATGGTACCGCGGTTATTACCATATTTGATAATAGGTGCGAAATTTTGCTGTCGGAGCCTGCGTGAAAACCAATTTCGAACGCCGCCATTCTCGGTGGTACGAAAAGCTATTGCTGGGCTTACCCTTTCAGCTTTTGGTTGGTTTGCCTTTTGTCATCTTTTTACCTTCTCTTGAACGCTGGGGTTGGGAGTTCTGGCTCTACTTGCCGGATGTGCGAAGAAACACCATCGCTGCGATAGCGTTGTCTTTTTTTGCTATCGTTTTGACTCTAAGACGCATGATGCGCTTTCCAGGAGCCCAAGTAGCAGCCTATATTTTTCCAACCGTCTCGACTGTCTTTCTAATTTCGGTTGCCATCCTCTTTTTTACTCGTGAAGCGTATACTCGCCAAGTAATGCTCAGCGGCTATTTGCTTTGTTTGATGTGGTTCTATGCGGGGTATTTCATCGGGCGACGCTACAGAATACTAAAATTGGCGGTAGTACCTTTGGGTGCAGCACTGAAACTCAAACCGATTCACCAAGTTGAGCTGCGCTATTTGAAAGCTCCCGAGCTGACTGGAACACGTTTCGATGGAATCGTTGCGGACCTGCGTGCAGAAGAACTTGGCCCAGAATGGGAGAGGTTTTTGGCTAAATGTACGCTCAGTCACATACCGGTCTATCACATCAAACAGATCAAAGAGTCGATTACTGGCCAGGTTCGCATTGATCACCTCTCCGAGAACGAATTCGGGTCACTGCTGCCATCATCATTCTATGGTGGGCTAAAGCGAATAGTGGATTTCTTCGGTGCCCTTTTATTGCTCCCATTACTGGCACCCGTCATGCTCGTGTGTGCCGTAGCGATCAAACTGGATAGTCTTGGTCCTGCGTTATTCATACAGCCACGTATGGGGTATCGGGGAATACCTTTCAAAGTCTACAAATTTCGCAGCATGTACTGTGACCAAGAAGGACTTGGTTTTACCGAAGGTGAAGATGATCCGCGTATTACGCGAGTAGGCAGGATCATACGCAAATATCGCTTGGATGAATTACCTCAGCTACTCAATGTGCTCAAAGGAGAGATGAGTTTTATTGGTCCGAGGCCCGAGTCCATGGAACTTTCTTCATGGTATGAGAAAGACGTGCCTTTTTTCAGCTATCGACATATTGTACGACCAGGAATTTCTGGCTGGGCGCAAGTGGAGCAGGGGTATGCGGCAGAAGTGGATGGCATGACCGCGAAGTTGCAATATGACTTTTACTACATCAAGCATTTTTCGCTTTGGCTCGATGTGTTGATCGTATTCAAGACTATCAAGACGATCTTCACGGGGTTTGGGGCGCGATAACGCTCAGTAGCTGATTATGAAGCAGAGACAATAGATTTGCGCACCTTGGTAATAGTAAGAAGTCTCAAAATAGGGGGCATGGAGCGTGTTGCTGTCAATCTGGCCGATGCTTTTGCCGAGGCAGGCCATGAAAGTCATCTCATGGTGTATCGCAAACGCGAGAAGGGATTGGCTCCCGAGCATCCAGATGTAAAGATTCACGTATTTCCTCTACGCTGGATACAGCGTTTGACGGGGCTCGGGCTCCTGATAGAGCTGATTTCACGCCTATTGCTTAACCCGTTGATCCGCCGTTCGCATTTCGTATGGACGGGGTTTTTAGGGGGGTACTTATTGAAGGCGTGGCTTTGGCGATTCGAACGACAACATGGGCGTCTTGATCGCATCATATTTCGTGGCCTAGGGACCTTCGAGCTTGTCTGGAGCTACCGTGACGATCGGGCAAGATTCGTCATGGAAAACAATCTGCCGATTCAAGAGACGTCCTGGAAGCAGAAGCTGTTTGCCAGATGCCTGTTTCCGGGCAAGCATCTTGTCGCTGTGTCACGAGGTGTGGCTGATAATATTCGCTTAAGCCTGGAGCAATGGAATGTTCGACCTGCGTCGTTATCAATCATCGTCAATCCTTGCCCTGTAGCGAGAATTCGCCAGCGAATGCAGGAAGATGAGCCGGCATTGCCTTCGCAACCCTACATCGTCAATGTGGCACGTTTAGTCACACAAAAGGATCATGATCTCCTGCTCAGGGCTTACGCGTCTGCGAATCCGCGCGAACTGCTTGTTATCGTGGGGGATGGGGCATTGCGAGAGACCTTGCAGAAGAAAGCCAAATCGCTAGGCGTTGCCGAGAAAGTGCTTTTTGTTGGGCAGCGTGACAATCCTTACCCTTGGATGCGTCATGCGCGACTGTTTGTCCTTAGCTCAATCGTGGAAGGCATGGGCATTGTGCTTACCGAGGCGCTTGCGTGTGGCACCCCGGTCATTTCCGTGGATTGTCCGGGGGGGATTCGCGAAGTGCTCAAGGGTGATCTTGAAAATGCAATTGCAGAACATAGCGAAGAAGGGCTCGCTGAAAAAATTCGACATTGTCTGCAAGGTCCAAAGCCGGTTGTTAACGATGCATGGCTACAAGACTTCCTCCCATGTAAAGTGGTTGAACATTTTTTGGAGCACCAGCACGCTTGCAGCAATTTCAAGAATCAATGTTAGAAAAAATCAAAGCAACAGAACAGTAAATTCGATGATTAGCAGTATTAATTTAGACGGTTGGCGACAAAAAAATTATTGGCTCGGCTGGCTGGCAATTTCAATTTATGCGTTCTTCTGGCTGATTGATCTGGATATCTCCCGTGCCGGAGAATCACTGTTCATTCTCTGCTTTGTGATTGCCTGGTTTTCGGAACCTGACAAACACCTTAAGCGACATAAAATATTCATACTATTATTAGTTTTTTTAGGTTTACAGATAGGCGTGTATTTTTTTGCTGCTGAGCGTTTCCCCGAATTTTCCGATAGCCAAGTAAAAGCGGGCCGGCACATGGCTAAGCTTTTTCTATGCATAGCGATAGCGTGGTGGCTAAAGGGATCGACTCGTTCGGTTTTATACTTGCTGGTCGTTTTATGTGCAGGTTTCTTTGCTTCTCTCGTATTCAACTCCAGTATTCTAGACTGGCAATTAGGGTTGAAGGGCTATCGCGTTGATTTTAGTTATAAGAATGCGCAGCATACGTCGGTCTACTTTGGGCTTTCATTATTTTTAGGTTTTTTTTGGTTGTTGCATTCGGTTTTTATAAAGGCGTCGTACTCAAAAACGGTCTTGGCGCTAATAATTACGGTTGTTTCTATTATCGGGGTTATCATCACTCAGACACGTGCTGTCTGGTTAGCGATTCCGGTCACGCTTTTTTGCGTAGCAATTATCGTGATATACACGAGCTTCAAGTCGGGTCGATTCAAGCTGTCTAAAGCCAAGATGACGGCAATATTACTAGGTTTTATGGTTGCAGCAGGATTAGGTGCTGTAGCATTCAAGCCGTTTATTGAGAAGCGGTTTGAAGAAGAGGAAAGGCAAGTAATCAGTTCCGCTATTCAAGGGAATATGGATGACATTTCTTATAGCAGCATCGGCAATCGCTTACATACATGGACCTACGCTCTAGAAAAAATTGGCGAGCGACCGCTGACCGGCTGGGGGCCTCAGAGCCGTAAGCCCTTAATCGATGAGGGGCCTTTTCCAGACTGGATAAAAGATATGTATGGTCATTTTCATAATTCCTATATCGAAATTGCCTTGGCCTATGGTTTGATAGGCGTACTGATTTTTGCCGTGCTTACCTTTTGTATTATTAGAGGCATCGTGAAATTGTCGAAGGCAAAGCATGATTTTCTTTTCCTGGGGTTGCTTTCCGCTTTTGTGTTTTTTGCGATAGTGAATTTTTTCGAATCCTATCTAATTTTTAGAACAGGCATGTATTTCTATATTTTGCTAGGTGGTATGGGATTGACCTTTTATCTATTCGATGTGGATGCGAGAGATAAGCGGATCTCATGATCGATGTCGTTTTCTGTGCCGATGAAACCTATGCCAGGTACGGGGCCGTTGCGATGGCCTCCGCTATCGCGAACTGCTCGACACCGCATCAGCTTCACTTTCATTGGCTGACAACCGGCTTGAGTAACGAGACGCACGCCGGTTTGTACAAGCTTGCAGAAGATGCTGGTGCCCGCATTGATATTCTCGAGCTAGACGAAACTGTTTCGAATGGGCTCGAGTTGGGCCGTTTTGGTGCTGCTTCATTACTACGTTTGACGATGCATCATTATCTTCCCAAGACGATTGAAAAATTGGTCTACCTGGATTGTGATGTGCTGGTCCTGGGCGATCTTGCTGAATTGTGGTCTATGCCTCTGGATGGATGCATCGCTGGTGCGGTCATGGATTTGTGTAATCCTAGAAACCTTGCTACTCGGAATGGCGTAGAGGATTATTTCAATTCAGGGATTTTGCTTGTCGATTTGGATAAGTGGGCGATCAGAAATGTTGATGAGCAGGCTTTGACTTACATCAACGAGAAAAAAGATACACTAAAGCTTATTGATCAGGATGCGCTCAATCACGTGTTGGCAAAGGATTGGAAGAGGCTTCCTATGGCATGGAACTTCCAGCCAACAGCGTATGCCGCGCAAGAAAAGGGGTATCACCATTTGCAGCCGTATTCTTCCGAGCTGAAAGAGGCCGTTGAGCGTCCAAAAATCGTTCATTTCATTGGCTCGACGAAGCCTTGGCATCCTGGGTGTACTCATCCATTGCAAGAACTCTTTGTATCGTATTCGCAAAGAACCCCTTGGCCCATCGATATGAAGGGACTGAAGAAGTCCTTGCCTCTCTCGCAGCGAATTCGCATGGCCTTACGGGCGCCCAAACTCCGTCGCCGACGAAAACTGACCCTGCGCTAGACAACACCGGCATTGCATTCTTTTTGGGGGCTATCGAAAATCAACGAGTTGAAAGAGGCTTCGAGTGCCGCGTACTGGTGTTCGTGGGAGTACTGGGTGGCGAGATGCGCGAGTCGATGCCCAAGCGCTTGTGGATCGTTGTTCAATACCGTTTCGATACGCAGAGCCCAGTCTTCGGGATCATAGGTATCGAGTACCAGTTCTCCGTACTGCTGCCCCTTGAGAAGTTCCGCTGCACCCGTCCAGGATGACACGATCACCGGCGTGGCACAGGCCATTGCCTCGAGTACCACGCAGCCGAACTCTTCGATATGTGCCGGGAGCACAAAGAGATCAAGGGCACCATAGAGATGCTCGACGTCCGCCACGGTCGTTCGCCAGATAAAGCGGCCATCGACGCCGAGCTCTTTTGTTTGTTGCTGATAAAGGCAGGCATCATCCTTGCCTATCACCAGAAAACGGTAACGCTTGGGTAAGCGCTCATTCAGAAGGGCAGCGATCTTCACAAATCCGGCCACATTGCGTTTCTTGAAATTGCCGGACGTCACCAGACCCACGAGATACTCGTCTTCACCGACGCCCAACGCTGACCGCAGGGCGTGGCGTTCGCTCCTCGCTTTAGCAGGGTTGAATTGCTCGGCATCGTAACCTGGATAACTTACCTCGAGTTTGTCATCGTCGATGCCGTAACGCGTCTTGAAGTCGTTGGCCATCATCTGCGAATTGGTCACGACACGCCGGAATCGATCCTGTTTCAAGACATGGTCGTGGATGGCGGCGACTTCATGTCCTTTGGGTAGCTCGCGGCCATGAATGCGCTTGCTGGCGAGATGGACACAGTTGTGCATATAAATGACATCGTGACTCTCGGCGTCACCATGACTAACCAGCAGTGCGGGGTGGTGGCGTTTGCACCAGGCGTGGACTCGGTGATTGAACCAGAAGCGACGAAAGGCGCCCTTGAAAGGCCAGCGGTGGAGTCGAACGAGGTTGGCGCCATGCGCATCGATCAGGTCCGTATTGGCCTTTTCAGCCAATACGACGACGCTATAGCCCATCCTGCTCAGGAGCGCCATCTGGTTGAACGCGATGCGCGAAGCCCCGGTGCTTTTTTCCACCTGACGTATGGCAATGGCTGCCACGGGCGGCTGGCTTGGTGGCTTGGAAGAGGGCATCGTGGCTGTTCGCTTCTACCGGCAAGTGTAAGTTGACTCCGTAAGAGACACTATAGGCTATGGGCTACACGGGTCACTGACAACCCAGAAACCTTTCAATTCAATAGTGCAGCGCCTGGAGCCTAGGCCTATCGTGTTTTATATGAATAGCGCTATAAAAACCATTCTCGTCACCGGCGGTGCCGGCTTTATCGGGTCGGCTGTGATTCGACATCTGATTGCTAACACCCAGTGTCGTGTCGTGAACGTGGACAAACTGACCTATGCCGGTAATCTTGAATCGTTGCGGTCGGTATCCGGTAGCGGTCGTTACACATTCGAGCAGGTAGACATATGCAGCAGGGAGGCGCTGGAGAGGGTGTTTGCCACACATCGACCCGATGCCGTCATGCACCTGGCCGCCGAAAGTCATGTCGATCGTTCCATAGACGGGCCAGCAGCCTTCATTGAAACCAATATTGTGGGTACTTATACGCTACTGGATGTGGCCAAAAGCTACTGGCAGGGGCTGGATGTCGAGCGTAAAGCTGGATTTCGTTTCCATCATATATCGACCGATGAAGTATACGGCGATCTTGAAGGGCCTGAGGGATTGTTCGTCGAGACGACGCCTTACAGGCCAAGTTCGCCATATTCTGCCAGTAAGGCGAGCGCTGACCATCTCGTACGGGCTTGGCAACGCACCTATGATTTCCCTGCGGTAGTGACCAATTGCTCCAATAACTACGGTCCCTATCATTTCCCGGAAAAACTTATCCCGCTGATGATTCTCAATGCCCTGGAAGGTAGGGAGCTTCCTATCTATGGAAAAGGCGAACAGGTGCGCGACTGGCTGTACGTGGACGACCATGCGCGTGCCCTTTGCCTGGTAATGAGCAATGGAAAAATCGGTGACACCTACAACATTGGCGGGCACAACGAGAAGCGGAATATCGATGTGGTACTGGCACTATGCGATTTACTGGAAGAGATGGCGCCAGACAAGCCAGTAGGCGTTGCGAACTACCGTGATTTGATTGTCTCGGTAAGCGATCGGCCCGGCCATGATCTTCGCTATGCCATCGATGCGGGAAAGATTCAGCGGGAATTGGGCTGGATACCTACCGAATCCTTTGAAAGCGGGCTTCGTAAGACGGTGAGCTGGTACTTGAGCAATCTGGATTGGTGTGAGAGGGCATTGAACAACACCTATCAGCGTGAGCGCCTTGGTGCTGCAGGCGAGTGCAGGCCATGAAGGGTATCGTTTTGGCGGGTGGTAGCGGCACGCGGCTCTATCCCATCACCTTGGGCATATCGAAGCAACTGCTGCCCATCTATGACAAGCCGATGATCTACTATCCGCTTTCCGTGCTGATGTTGGCGGGTATCCGCGATATTCTGATCATCACCACGCCCGAGGACAATGACAGTTTCCTGCGCCTGCTTGGCGATGGTCATCAGTTCGGTATTGAGCTGAGTTACGCCATACAGCCGCAGCCTGACGGGCTTGCTCAAGCATTTATCATTGCTGAGGAGTTTATCGGCGATGATCGGGTCTGCCTGGTGCTGGGAGACAATGTCTTCTATGGGCAGGGATTCACACCCAAGCTGCTCGAGGTGGCAGAACGGCCTCACGGCGCCACGATATTTGGTTACCAAGTCAAGGACCCTGAACGTTTTGGTGTCGTTGAGTTCGATACCGACCTGCGAGTCCTTTCCATTGAAGAAAAGCCGCTAAGACCCAGGTCTCACTTCGCCGTGACAGGGCTTTATTTTTACGATAACGATGTCGTGGCAATTGCCAAGCAGATTGCCCCGTCTCATCGCGGTGAACTGGAAATCACCAGCATCAACCAAGTCTATCTTGAGCGCGGCGATCTGAATGTCGAGTTATTGGGTCGCGGGTTCGCCTGGCTTGATACGGGCACTCACGAAAGCCTGCTGGATGCCGGTATGTTCGTACAAACCATCGAGCAGCGCCAGGGACTCAAGGTGGCATGCCTGGAGGAGATCGCATTTCTTCGCGGCTGGCTAACACGCGACGATTTAAAGCGACTGGCTGCCAAGCACAAGAAAAACGGCTATGGGCAATATCTCGAAAGTTTGATCGTCAATGAGCGCGGCAATGTCTAAACGGGTACTTCATGTCTGCTACATGGATAAATTCATTCCCGCGTTCATTGAACTGGTGCGTGATGACATCGACAGCTCGAACAATCATTTTTACCTCATAGAAAATACGCCACGCTATTCTTACCGTGAAGGCAGTGATACCGAACAGCAGAGGGGTAAGCTCGGCTTTTTCAAGCTATATTTCCGAATGCGTCAATACGACCAGATAGTATTGCATGGGTTGTTCAACAAGTATGTGGTGCTGCTACTTGCATTGAGCCCCAAGCTGTTGAGCCGATGCTATTGGGTCATGTGGGGCGGTGATTTATACAGCTACAAGAATAAAAAGACGACATTGGAAAAAAGATTCATCGAGCGGTGCCGCCGCAAGGTCATTAAGAATATTGGGCATTTGGTAACCTATATTCCTGGCGATGTTGAGCTGGTGCGACAGTGGTACGCGGCTAAGGGCGAGTATGTCGAAAGCTTCGTGTATCCGAGCAATCTGTATAAGCCTTTGAAACTAAAAGAAGAGCCTTCGAGAAATACCAAGGTTACGGTGCTGGTGGGTAACTCGGCGAGTAAAAGTAACGAGCATTTCGATGCGTTTGAGCGTCTGGCGGCTTTGCCTGGCGGTAATGCAAAAATTATCTGCCCGCTTTCTTATGGGAATGAAGAGTACGCATCAAAAGTCATCGAAGAAGGCAAAAGACTTTTTGGTGATGACTTCCTCGCGCTTACCGATTTTCTGCCGCTAGAGGAGTATCTGAAACTACTGAATGAGGTGGACATTGCGGTCTTCGCCCATCGCCGCCAGCAGGCCATGGGCAATCTCATCACCTTGCTGGGGCTCGGCAAGAAAGTATACATGCGCAGCGACATCACTCCCTGGTCGATGTTTGAAAATCTGGGGGTCGACGTTTTCGATGTAGAGAATCTGAGCCTTTCGACGCTAGACGACGACACTGCCAGGCATAACCGGAAAATCATTGAGTCGTATTTTTCCAGGGAAAGACTGGTGCAACAACTCAAGGACATTTTATAGGGATTTATGGCATATCTTACCCGAGAAGCGCTTGAGTCGCTGGGTTTCAAGAAACTCGGCAAGGACGTCAAGATAAGCGACAAGGCGAGTATCTACGATGCTGAGGCTATTGAAATAGGCGATCATTCTAGGATTGATGATTTTTGCGTGATATCCGGTAGGGTCAGCATTGGAAGATTCTGTCATATCTCCGCGCAATGCCTGGTGGCCGGGGGCCAGCCAGGGGTTTTCATGGCGGATTTCTGCGGTCTTGCTTATGGCACGAAAGTGTTTTCCCAGTCGGATGACTACAGCGGCGAGACCATGGTCAGCTCCCTGGTCGATAAGAAATACAAGAATGAGTTCTTCAGCCGCGTGGTGCTGGAAAAGCACGTGATCGTCGGCGCCGGATCGATCATCTTTCCCGGTGTGGAGGTCAAGGAAGGCTGCTCTATTGGCGCCATGACCTTGGTGAACAAGAGTACCCGTCCTTGGGGAATCTATTTCGGTAGCCCGGCTCGGCGTTTGAAGGATAGGAAAAAGGATATCCTTACCCTCGAAAGGCAATTTCTGGAAGAGCGAAACGAATGATCCCGTTCAACAAGCCTGCCTACACGGGCAGGGAAGATGCTTTTGTGCTGGATGCCATGCGCAGTGGCAAGATATCCGGAGATGGCGACTACGCGCTACGCTGCCAGCAGTGGTTTCGTGACCACCTCGGCTGCCATAAAGCGCTCCTGGCCCCTTCCTGTACCCACGCCTTGGAGATGGCGGCATTACTGATCGATATCAAACCTGGCGACGAAGTGATCATGCCAAGCTATACCTTCGTCAGTACGGCTAACGCCTTCGTGCTTCGGGGAGCGAGGATCGTTTTCGTCGATATCCGCCCCGACACGATGAACATTGACGAAGCGTGCATCGAAGCCGCTATCACACCCAGTACCAAGGCCATTGTCGTGGTGCACTATGCGGGGGTGGCCTGTGAGATGGATAGCATCATGTCGCTCGCCGCACATCATGGCCTTTTCGTTATCGAGGACGCGGCGCAGGCCATGCTGTCAACGTATAAAGAGCGACCCCTTGGCAGCATTGGCCATCTGGGCACCTATAGCTTTCATGAAACCAAGAACTATACCAGCGGCGGCGAGGGTGGGTTGCTGATCGTCAATGACGAACGTTTCGTGGAGAGAGCCGAGGTTCTTAGAGAGAAGGGCACCAATCGCAGCCAATTCTTTCGCGGTATGGTCGATAAATATTCCTGGGTTGATGTCGGTAGCAGCTATCTTCCCAGTGAGTTGCAAGCCGCTTATCTGTGGGGGCAATTACAGGCCGTCGATGAGATAGACGCCAACCGTCGTCGCTCCTGGGAGTATTACAGCAAGGCGCTTTCGCCGCTTGCCGAACGCGGCATTTTACAGCTACCCGAGATCCCTGTGACATGTCGGCACAATGCGCATATGTTTTACATCAAGGTCAAGGATGTCGAGGAGCGATCCGGCTTGTTGGCGTTCTTGAAAGAACAGGGTGTGGGCGCGGTATTTCATTATGTGCCCTTGCACACTTCTCGGGGGGGAAGGCGCTGGGGAGTTTTCATCGGTGCAGATGAGTACACCACCCGTGAGAGCGACCGGCTCATTCGCTTGCCGTTATGGCACGGGATGGATGACGATGTCTTGGAGCGTGTCGTAGCGGCTGTGACGCGCTTTTTTGCTTAAATCCCTTGCTGTTTTTCCATGCGCTTCATGAATCGCGTCCACTGCCGATTGATCTTGGCGTATGCCAGCGGTTTGATCGCCGAGGCGAGTTTGATGAAGTCACGATCGCCGATGCCATCGATCAGGAACAAATGGGGTGGCGTTTTCTCAAGACTGCATACGATGTTGCTGGCGCGTAGGTCGCTTGTGAATATTTGGTTGGCGTACAGATAATCGCGCAGTTGTGCTAGCGGGCCGGCGATCATCTCCCCGTCGAGCTGGCCGTTATCGAGTAGAATGTCCAGGCGGGGGAGTGGTATCCCTTGGCCATCCTGAAGAAGATCGAACACCAATCCTTCGCCTTGATCAGTCTCTACCCAGCCGTAACAGCGCGGTAGATGCGACCAGTCGATGCCGCGTCGCGCCAGTACGCTGAAGTATTCGTAGTCTTTCTGATTCTGCTGTTTGTTGTTCTTGAAGTTGTGCGCGACCTTTACACAGCGGGTCGGGTCTTGAGGATGCCGGTAGCAGTAACGCTCGGTGCCTCGTCCAATCAGTTGATCGTCTTGCAGTTGGAGCATAGGGCTAATTCCCGTTTTGACCGCCGGTATTCAGTGACTGGAACGAGGCCTTGAGCTTCTTGTACTGCTCCTGATGCGAATAGTGCGTCGCGAGTTCAGCCAGGCGTGATCCTAGTTCTTCTTGCTCATTGTTTACAAGCAACGCGGCGATTCGCGAGGCCCAGGTGTCGGTATTGTCATCCAGTACCAGATCGGGGAAGTCTTTCTCGATCAATTCAGCGGCCCCCACCCAAGCAGATAACAGTACCGGCGTGCCGCACGCCATGGCCTCCAGCGCTACACGACCGAACTCTTCGATGTGCGCGGGGAGAGCAAAGACATCTAGGGCGCCATAAAGGCGCTCGATATCCGGTACCGTGGAGCGCCATATGAAACGATCGCCCAGGCCACGTTTTTCCGCCTGTCGTTGGTAGGGGCCTGCATCGTCCTTGCCCACGACAAGGAAGCGGCAGCGATCGGGTAGCTGTTGATTCAGGCGACTGGCGATTTCCACGAATCCCGCGACGTTGCGCTTCTGGAAATTGCCCGAGGTGATAAGACCAATCAGGAATTCGTTGTGTCTGACACCCAGAGAATGCCGAACGGACTGACGATCATGGCGGGCATTCGCGGGGTTGAATTGCTCCGGGTCATATCCCGGATAACTGATTTCAAGCTGGTCGGCGGCCAGGCCGTAGCGGATCTTGAGGTCCTCGGCCATCATTCGAGAATTGACGGCCACGCGCTTGACGTGTGTCTGCGACAGAACGTGGTCGTGGATGGCGGCCACCTCGTGATTCTTGAGTAGTTCGCGCCCATTGATGCGTTGGCTGGCCAGATGCACGCAATTGTGCATGTAGATGACATCCCGGCTTTCCGCATCGCCATGGCTTACCAGTAGCGCCGGTCGATGACGCCTGCACCAGGCCTGCACGCGCCGATTGAACCAGAAACGCCTAAAGGGACCCTTTAACGGCCAGCGGCACAAGCGAACGAACCCTGCGCCCGACTGTGCCGTCAGGTCGGGTGTGCCGCGTTCAGCGAGTACCACCACACGATAACCGAGCTCTTTAAGTGCCGTGGCCTGCTCGAAAGCATTACGACTTGCCCCGGTGCTTTTTTCCACCTGACGAATGGCAATGGCCGCCAAGGGAGGCTGATTTGAGGGTGTGGGCGAAGGCATTCAAGTTGTTCGCTTTTACAGGCAAGTGGCAAATGTAAGGAAAAGATTAAAGAGAAGGCGGTAATTGTGACTGCTCGATATCGAGGCGTTCATATGTGTAGTTGCGCAAATTATTGTAGGTGCCAATCAGCATGAGGGTATAGCCCTTGGCGCTATCGATGACCCCAAGCCGCTCGGCTCGATTAAGGTTCTCAATCTGGCTTCCAGTCCTCTCGGCCAAACTCTCCAACCAGCGCGGTACCAGCTTGTCGGCCATCGTGTCCTGCATGCAGCCATAGCGAGAAACAAATGCCTCGAGCTTGACGGCATCATCTGGATGATCCTCCAGTTTCTCGACCCAGTTTGCGTCTATCGGTGGTTGGCGTTCGAACAATGTCTGCCAGCTATAATGCAAGTGCTTGCCTTCGCGCTGCACGATCGCCAGCGTCCAGAGTAAACGGTCAATTGGCAGTAAATCCCGAAGCGTCGACGTTTTCTCATTCATAATGACTGACCTGTGCGTAATGCCTGCTGGTGTACCGCATTGAGTCTAACGCCAGGGTCGACGACCAGTACATCAAACGGTTGATCCCCCAGCCGTAACTGAAGCCGGGCTGTTAAGGTGAGCGCTTTGGCTAATTTCTCGTCAATCAAGTGCTCGCTTTCTACCAGCAAGTCGATATCGCCTCCTTTTGCGCTGTTATCCAGCCGGGAGCCGAATAAGCGCACTTGTACCCCAGGGCCGAAGATCTCTGAGGTCGTTTGCTTGATCGTGCGTATTTGATCATCAGTAAGGCGCAAGGGAAACTCCAGGCGTTTCGTTACCACGCTTCTATCATTGCCTCGAATACTGAAGATATCAATGTCTTCCATAACGCCGGTGACTCGAGGAAAAAGACGCTGCTATGTTTTATTCATATGCAAGGAGCTCCGACATTGCTGTCGGGAAATTACCCTGACACCCCAGGTTGCAGCGTTGTGTGTTAAATTATCCTAATGATTAGCTTGATTAATAATCTTATTCAGTAAGACCGCCTCTGATGTCCTCGATAGAAAAAATGCCCAGGTCACCCAGCGGGGAACCCGTTCATCCGGCGCTTTATGATCCTGAACTGCGCTGGGCGATGCTGCGCTCACGCTGGGCCTATACCCTGCGCTCGGCTTTCGAGATACGTGTACTCCGGCCGCTGGAGGATCGTCTGCTCGAGCGCTGGCTCAAGCAGAAGCGGTTTGCCCGGCAGGTGGAGGCCATGGGTTTGCCCTATCGAAGCGTCGAGACATATCTGGGCAACAAGCTTGAGTTGCAGGTCGATCCGAACGCCTTGATTCAGCAGATATCCATTCGGCGCTCGTTTCCGGTCAAGTCCGAGCGCCGCACGGCCTTGAACCAGTTCATTTGGGGCGGTGATTGGGATTATAAGTGTTTTGATTTTCGAACGGGGCATCGCTACCGATTCATCGAGGATATCTGGCGACACCAGGATGATCTGATCGAGAGTGCGTCCTACTATCGGCTCATGCAACGTATCGAGCAAGGAAAGCCATTTCGTTCGCACCACAAGGGCATTCTGCTCAACACCCCGGACAAGGCACTGGCGTACCTGAACGTCTATGTCGGTTATATGAAGGACATGCAGCGTCACGGTTTCGATAGGACGTTGGGCAAGGATCGTTTGGGGGTGGCGATCGACCGGCAGGGTCATGTCGTGAAAGTCAATCGCGGGCTACATCGACTCGCCATGGCGCAGGTGTTGGAGCTGGGGCATATTCCGGTACAGGTGCGCGCTGTGCATGCGCAGTGGTGGTTCGAGGTCACTAACGGGGAGCAGGGAGAGGGGGCCTTGGTGAACATGGTCGAGGCATTGCGGGATTGTCGGCCGGCTTCTTGAGAGGGGGCAGAGAGAGTAGACGAGGAATACCCGGGGGATGTGAAGTCTGAACTGATCCCATACAATGGGACGGTTCATACCACGTTCAGACAGCGCCTAGTAGTGATACCTGCACGAAATCACCGTGATGGTGTTGTCGTCCACCACATAGACAAGACGGTTGGTATCGTCTATGCGCCTGGACCAGAACCCGGACAAGTTTTCCTTGAGCGGTTCCGGTTTCCCGATACCTTCGAAAGGAGTTCGTTTCGCATCGCTGATGAGTTTGTTGATGCGTTTTAGCGTCTTTTTGTCCTGACCTTGCCAATAGAGATAGTCGTTCCAAGCCTCGTCGGTCCAGCAGAGCAGCCGACTAGTCATCGGCTGGTTCTCGCTGTGTCACTTGGCCTGCCCTGTACTGGGCAATGGATTTATTCAGGTGCGCGACATTGGCTGGTGAACGTAAAAGATGCACGGTTTCCATAAGACTATTGTAATGTTCTAAGGACATGACCACGGCGTCCTGGGCATCGCGCCGAGTGATGAAGGTGGTATCGGCGTCATTCGCCACATCATCAAGGACTTTTTTCAGGCTATTCCGCGCTTCGGTGAAAGAGACGATTTTCATGTGGGGTTCCAGCAGAACTGATCATCGAGAAAGTATAGGCTAGGGCGAAAACATGTACAATTAAAAGAACATGTTTTCGCCCTGGCAAGGAGCCCCGGCAGCGATGTCGGGGCTCCTTGCGTGTTGGGGCACGGTTCCTGTCGAAAATAAGGATTTTCCTTACAGGGAAAATATGCTGTACTGGCCATCTCTAGCTGCATTATTTTTCCTATAGGGAAACAGCGGCTGATGTTCACGTTGTTCCTAATAGAATTTTCCTTATAAGGAAAATATATCGATATTCAGGAATCAGGATGGATACGATCGAGATTCATGATGCGAAACGCCTTGGACAGCTGATTCGTCGTACACGGAAGCAGCAAGGGTTGACGCTTGCCACCTTGGCCGGGCTGTGCGGACTGAGTGTTCGTTTTCTTAGCGAGCTGGAAAATGGTCGTGACACCTGCACCCTCGTTCGCGTCATGGCGGTTCTCGATGCCCTGGGTATTATGCTCGTCGCCTATCCACCCGAGGAGGATACGTGAAAGGTGAAGCGGCACTGCATGTCTGGTGGAACGATCAGCAGGTAGGAACGTTATGGCGAGGCGGTGATGGCCGCTCGATCGGTTTCGAGTATGAATCACGTTGGCAAGCGAACGGCCATGCCATCTCGCATAGCCTGCCCTTGAGCCAGGCGAGTTGGCCACCCGAGAACCCGCTGGCCCATCGCTGGTTTGGTAATCTGTTGCCGGAAGAGCAGGCTCGTGGAGCGCTGATCAAGCGTCTGGGCATTCCCGATGATGATTTTTCGCTTTTGGCCGCCATAGGCGGCGACTGTGCGGGGGCTCTCGTCATCCTGCCGGAAGGGCGAACGCCGGAACGTTTCGGCGATTATCGGCGCCTTTCTCTGGACAGGCTGGAACAGTGGGCGATTTTTCAGGAACGTTACTCAGTGATGATGGACACCGAGGATCCTGATGAGCGCCCACGGCTTTCCCTCGCTGGAGCTCAGGATAAGATACCGGTGCTATTGCGAGAGGGTGAGTTGTATCTGCCTCTGGGCGCGGCGGCTTCTTCGCATATCCTCAAATTCGCTGTCGAGGGGCGTGAGCAGGTGGTTCTCAATGAGCTTTATCTGAACACGTTGGCGGCTATGGTCGGTCTGGATTGTCCCGCTACTCAGGTGCGTTATGCGGGGCGTAATTCCTACCTGATGATCGAGCGATACGATAGGCGGAGCCAAGAAGCCGGGCATGTCGAGCGGATACACCAGGAGGATCTTTGTCAGGCAATGGGGCTTGCGCGGACGCAGAAATACCAGGCATTCAATGGTCCACGCTTTGGTCAGTGCGTGCAGGCGGTGCGGGAAGCGTGTCGGCCTTCCGCCAACTCGGTACTGCATCTTTTGCGCTGGCAGATATTCAATGTCTTGGTGGGCAATAGCGACGGCCATGCCAAGAATATTTCCCTCCTGCAGGATGACAGAGGGAGATGGCGGATGGCACCGGCCTATGATCTGGTCGGCACTATCGTGCTGGGTTACAACGCCGATCTGGCGTTGTCGATCGGTCATCAGTTCAATTCGATGCAATTACTGCCGAGAGACTGGCAAGCCTTTGCCGAGGAGTGTGGGTTCAGTTACCCCTTCGTCAAACGTCAGATAACCGAGATGGTTGGCGCCCTGGCGGCGCTTGTTGATTCGCAAGCCCTGCAAGAGCGTCTTCATGGCGCGGGTCTGAAAGAGCAGCATTGGTCGCGGCTGCAACAGCAGCGCCAGCACATTCGTAGACAATGCCGAAGGGCTGAGCGCTGGTGACCATTTGCAAACCGGCGGTAGGAATCACAATTGCCAGTTGAGTCCATGTTCCGCACTAATGGGCTTGATCCATATCGTTAACAGCCCGTTCAATCACCTCAGGTGCCACGCCGTGGGCTTTTTTCCCGATAGATAGGAAACATAGGCATCGCCAGCAGCCATAAGTCGCTGGGCTGCATTTTCTAGTCAACGACCCCAGAGACGTTTAAACGTGAACATCGACTTTACCCACCACGGCGCCGTCGAGGGCGTGACCGGTAGCTGCCATCAGCTTCACTTTGGCGACGGCCGTTCCTTGCTCGTCGATTGCGGCTTGTTTCAGGGTGAAGAGGGCGGTGAGGATAATCTGGCGCGCCACCGGATCGAGTTTTCGTTGGAAGGTATCCTGGCCCTGGTAGCGACCCACGTGCACATCGATCACATTGGACGGCTGCCGTATCTGCTCGCCGCTGGATTCGAAGGCCCGATACTCTGCAGCCAGCCCTCGGCCAAGCTGTTGCCGCTGGTGATCGAGGATGCCCTCAAGGTGGGGTTTACCCGGGTCCGGGCACTGATCGAGCGATTTTTGACCCGGGTGGAGGATCATCTGGTGCCCTTGCCCTATGGGCAATGGTACGCGCTCGTCGATGATGTGCATCTGCGGGTGCGCATCAAGTTACAGCGAGCAGGGCACATCCTCGGTTCCGCCTACGTCGAGGTGGATATACTCGACAAGGCGATGTCAACAACAACGCAGCAGGCGCAGCGCATCGTGTTCTCCGGTGATCTGGGGGCGCCCTATTCACCCTTGTTGCCGGCGCCGCGCTCGCCCTATCGCGCGGATGTGGTGGTGCTGGAGAGCACCTACGGTGACCGATTGCACGAGGATCGTCGCCATCGCCGTTCGCGCCTGAAGGCCGCCCTGGAGCGGGCGCTGGCCGATGGTGGCACGGTGCTGATTCCGGCCTTCAGCATCGGGCGCACCCAGGAGCTGCTCTACGAGCTGGAAGGGTTGATCCATGACGGCATCAAGAGTAAGCGCACTGTTGGCGGACGCGCTTGGGATGAGCTCGAGATCATCGTCGATTCGCCTTTGGCGGCGCGCTTTACCGAGGTGTATCGCGCGCTGGCGTCTTTCTGGGACGCGGAGGCACGTCGCCGGGTCGCGCACGATCGGCATCCATTGGACTTCGATAGCCTTTATACCGTTAGCTCCCACGACGAGCATGAACGCACCGTTGCCTATTTGGCCAAGACCGGGCGGCCGGCGGTGGTGCTGGCGGCCAGCGGCATGGCGGCCGGTGGGCGCATCGTCAACTACCTCAAGGCGATGATCGAGGAGCCGCGCCATAACGTGCTTTTTGTCGGTTATCAGGCGGAAGGCACGCCGGGACGCGCCATCCAGCGATATGGCCCAAGAGGTGGCTGGGTGGAACTGGACGGGGAGCGCTATACCGTTCGTGCCGGCGTCGAGAGTCTGTCGGGGTATTCGGCCCATGCGGATCGGCAGGACCTGGTCAATTTCATTCGCCGCATGCGCCATTGGCCGCGCCAGGTGCGTCTGGTACATGGAGATGCCGACGCCAAGCAGGCGCTCAAGGAAGCGTTATTGGCAGAGGCGCAACAACGTGGGCAGGCAGTAGAGGTGGTGATTGCCCAATGAGAGGGCGCAATGTCGAGGATTCATTTTTCTGCATGTCTTCTATACTGTTGAATGACAAGAGGCGATGGCGGCGCTGATAGGCACATCGTTTCGGTAAGCAAGCAGTGCTATAGAGGACGAGTTCTATGCTGACCCACGTATGGGGTCTGATGGCCCATCCCAATCGCGAATGGAAGCAGATTCAAAGCGAACGAGAAACGATCACCCATCTTTACGCGCATCATGTCCTCGGGTTGGCGGCGATCCCGGTGATTTGCGCGTTCATCGGTACCACGCAAGTCGGCTGGAGTCTTGGTGAAGGCCACGCCATCAAGCTCAAACTGGACGATGCCTTCTACGCCGGCATCGTGTTCTATCTTGCCATCATCGCTGCGGTCATCTTCATGGGGAATGTGATCCATTGGATGGCCAAACGTTATGCTACGCCACCAAGCAAGCGTCGTTGCGTCATCTTTGCCGGCTATGTGGCCACGCCCATGTTCCTGAGTGGTCTTGTCGCGCTCTATCCCTTGATCTGGTTGTGCTTGCTGGCGGGAACCATCGGTCTTTGCTACAGCGGCTATCTGTTGTATCTGGGCATCCCTAATTTTCTGGGCATCGACAGGAAAGAAGGCTTCATCGTAACTGGCTCGACCCTGGCGATCGGCGTGCTGGTCCTCGAGGTGCTGCTGGGCGCCACGGTGTTGTTGTGGGGCTATGGCGCGAGGATGCTGTTGGGGGTTTATTGAAGAGGATTGTGCTAGGTCTTTGAACAAGGCGAGTTGATGTCGTTCGAGGCTAGACGGGCTCAATTCTCGGCAGAAAAATAGATTAAGCTATTGCCTGCACGCCATTCTTTTGTATAACGACAAGTAGACGGAGTGCGGGCCCCCCGGGTTTCTTCACACCACGTTCCCAGTCAGAAACCAAGTTTTTGCTGACATTGAGGTATCGGGCAAAAACAGGTTGCGACAGATTTTCGCGTTCGCGGATCGCACGAATTTCTGCAGGCGCTAAAGGAGTGACAGGAGTCAGGCAGGCGCTATCGAATTCACGCATTGTCTGTTTGTCGACAGCTCCAGCTTCGTGCAAAGCCTCCATGGTTTCATGGATGGCTGCAAATGCTTCGGTACGGTATTTTTTAGTCATCACCAAACACCTCCATGAATTGCTTTTTCTCGATCATCTTTGCCAGATGCGCTTCAGAGATATCGAGCACATGTTTCGCTGCATGTTTAAAATATTTTCTTCATCAATGGCAAGATTGCTTTTATCGCTCTTTGCAAAGCCATAAACGAAGAATACTCGCTCCGCTTGGCGATAAAGAAGAATCACCCTATATCCGCCAGACTTGCCTTGTCCTGATCGTGCTACTCGTTGCTTGATCACACCGCTTCCAAGATGAGCATCGATCAATCCTTTCTCGACCCTATGAGCGGCTTCAAACAAGGCTGCATCAGATATTCCCTGCTTACGCGCAAATCGCGCAAACCATGCGTTCTTGAAAATCCTCAACAAGATGTTCCTATCCTGTTTGTATAACACCTAGTGTGACGTATGTGTAGTGCAAGAAACAAGTGCGTCACACCTCTTTTCATAACCGCGTATCTAGTCACAAAGAACGCACAAAATGTAGCGCCTTTTCATCGCTTTGCCTCTTGGCTGCATCGCTATGATGGTCGCATTCCTCAAGCGATTGCCCATCGAAGGGCCCAGGCTCCGCATGAATGCTTCCACGCTGATCGGTATCGTTGCCAGTCTTTTGCTGCTGGCCTGTGTCCTCTTGCTCAGCGCCGATACGGCGATGAGCTTTATCAATTTGCCGGGGTTGATGATCGTCATCGCCGGCACCCTGGCGGCCACCTTCATCAGCTATCCATTACGTGAAGTGATTCGCGTGGTGCGGATAATCGGGGTGGTTTTCCAGCGCGAGAACAGCTACGTCGAGGAAGACGTTCGCGAACTGGTGGCCATGGCCCGGCTGTGGTTCCAGGGCGATATTCGTGCGGTGGAGCGTGCGCTTGGCCAGACGCGCAATCCGTTTCTGCGCACCGGTGTGCAACTGGTGATCGACAATACCAAGGAAGCGGAGATCATGGATCTGTTGCGCTGGCGCATTGCCCGTCTGAAGGCTCGGGAACTCGCCGAGGCACAGATCTTTCGCACCATGGCCGCCTATGCGCCGGCCTTCGGCATGATTGGCACCCTGGTGGGCTTGGTCAACATGCTGCAGACCATGGACGCCGGCGATCTTGCCGTCATCGGTCCGGGCATGGCCGTGGCGCTGCTGTCCACTTTCTACGGTATTCTGATCTCGAATCTGATCTGCAAGCCGATTGCCGTCAAACTCGAACGTCGCACGGAGCAGCGCCTGATCGCCATGAATATGGTGCTTGAGGGGGTCTCGTTGATCGCCAAGCGTCGCTTGCCGTCCTTCGTCGAGGAGACACTGAACTCCTTCATCGCCAACTATCAGGACGAGATTCGAGATCCCGCCGAGCCCTTGGCGGGTAACGAGGCTGATAACAAGAGTGTGCCGCTCAATGCTTGAGATGAATCGCGAGCATATGAGCCATGATCGGCTGCTGACTCTGAATGCGGAGGATCGCGGGGGCGATAGCTGGATGATCAGCTACATAGACATCATGACCCTGCTGGTCGCGCTGTTCGTGCTGGTCCTGAGTCTGAATGGTACCGCTGCGACCCCTGGCAAGCCTGCGGTCACCCAATCTTCTATATCATCCGAGGCCATGAACGCGGCACGCCGCGTCACCGATGCGCCAAGTTTGCTACCGGAGGCCCTTCAAGCCGCCACCCTCGTCGCGATTGCTCCCACCCGCACGCCAGTTCCAAGTGACGCGGCTATCGCTGCGGCACGCCGGGTAGCCAGATCGCAACTGATAACGGATCAAGCCATCGCGGCGGCTCGATCGGTTGCGTGGTCACGACTCATTCAAACCCAGACGATTGCGGCCTCGCTGAAGGTGGCACGCACGCTGAAGGTGAGCGCGGAAGCCCAGGCGGCGGCGATTCAGATCGCGGGGCAGTGGCAGGTGCGCCAATCCGAGCAGGAACTCCCGGCGATCGAGGGCGTCGAGGTGTCCCGGGTCAAGGGCGGCATCAATTTACGCATTCAGGATCATCTATTGTTCGACTCCGGGGATGCGGCGCTGACGGATGCCGGTGAGGCGGTGACGCAGGAACTGGTCGCGACACTCAAGCGCTACCAGGGCACCATTTCCGTGGAAGGCCACACCGATAGCGTGCCCATCAGGACGGAACGCTTTCCCTCCAACTGGGAGCTTTCCAGCGGGCGCGCCACGGCCATCCTGCGCTACCTCAACCGGGCGGGCATCGAGTCCTCGCGGCTGCGTGCGGTGGGCTATGCCGATACGCAACCCTTGAAGGACAACAACACGGAAAGAGGGCGGGCCGCCAATCGGCGGGTGGAAATCATTATCCACGAGCCGGAGGCTGGTTAATCGTGAGCGGGGGCTGCCTATTTACCCCGCCGCCGGCAGCGCTCGGAACAGTACACCACCGAGTCCCAGTTGCGCGCCCATTTCTTGCGCCAAGCGAAAGGGCGCTCGCAGACCGGGCAGGTCTTGGTAGGCAAATGGGGCTTTCGATGCATATCGTGCTCACCCAGCCAGCCATCTAGCGATGAATGTGCCCTCGGGATCGTACTGGGCGGTCTGTTTGGCCAGGTCGAAGCGGCGCAGACCGCGTGGATCGGCACCGACGCCGCCCAGGTACTGCCAGTTGCCCCAGTTCGAGGCCACATCGTAGTCCACCAGTTGCTTCTCGAAGTAGGCCGCTCCCCAGCGCCAGTCCTGGTTCAATTCATTGATCAAGGCACTGGCCACCAGCTGGCGACCGCGATTGGTCATGTAGCCCGTCGCGTTGAGTTCGTGCATGCAGGCATCGACGATCGGTAAATCCGTCTCGCCTCGGCACCAGGAGGCGAAACGCTCACGATCGTGATCCGGGGCAGGGGGCTCGGCTTTAAGCCCACGCAAGGCAAACAACCGGACACCGTGAGCATGGGCATACCACTGATAGAACTCTCGCCACAGCAGTTCGAAGTAGATCCAGTACGTAGACTCATTGGACTCGACCTCCTGCTCGAAGCGCCTTAAATGTGCGATTACCTCGCGAACGGATAGCGACCCATTGGCCAGCCAGGCAGAGAACTTGGACGAGTTTTTCCAACCCTCCAGCGCATTGCGTGTCTCTTTATAACGTGAGGCCGCAGGCCCGCTGAAGTAAGCCCCGAGATGCGTACGAGCGGCACGTTCACCGCCTTGGAAAAGTGAGTCGGGATCGTCTATCGCGCCGGGCAAGTCTGGCTGTGAAAGCCCCGACATATCGATCGGCGGAGGCAGGGCTTTCGGCGTCGCCAATGGGGCCTTGATGGCCAAGGGCTCGACGCGCTTGCGAAACTGCGTGAAGGTGCCGGGGAGTTCCGCCAGCGCGAAGGGCAGGTCGTCTTGAGCGAAGAGCGTGTGCGTGACCCGCTCCGCGAATTCGACATCAGGCCAACGACGTTGCAAAACCGCCCAGTCATCGTTCAGATACCAGTCAGCACTTTGGCTACGAACCACCATGTTCACATCGTCGTGGGCAATCAGTTCGTCTAGCGCTTGTCGAGGGGATTGAAAACGCAGGATTAGCCGCTGGCCATGTGCGGCAAGGGTTTGTTCCAGGTCGCGCAAGGTCTCTTTCAAGAAGCGCCAGCGATGACGACCCAGGCGCACGCAGCCGAACTCGCCGGCCTCGAACCAGGCCGGATCGATGCAGTAAACGCACAGCAGTCGATCGCAGCGCCGCGCGGCTTCCTGAAGCGCCGCGTTATCGTGAAGACGCAAATCTTGAGTGAACCAGTAAAGACCGGTGGTGATCATGGCAAACCATGTGCCTTGTCGTAATGGCCAGACGCCTATTCAACGGCGACTGGCACGCTTATCCAGACGCTCGAGCCAGCGATCCACCTGAGCGTCGCTTGGCGAGCAGTCACAGTAGGCGGCCAGGAACGCTCGCCAATCCGATTCTCGCCACTGCGTCAGGCGGCGCCATAGCACTGAAAGATCGCGCAGGCGCTCATGGCGCTCCAATATGAAACGCCGTGTCTTCTCCAGGTCGATGATAACGGCGTTCATGGGGTTCGACGGCGCATTGGAAGGATCGTTCAGAAACAGATGCTTGGGAAACAGACAGCCGTGCATCATGCCATTGGCATGAATCCGGCGAGTGAGCTGTGCGCTCGCCATGATGATCTGACTGCGCAGATTGTCATCCAGCGTTTCCCACCTTGTATGCCAATGGTCGAGGTCCGTGCGATTTTCAAGTGCTGCCGTTACCAGGATGGCACGCCATCCTGATGCGGGGCTTGATTGGTGGGATATTGTATTCTTGCGCTCGCCATACCAGACGGCCTTCACGGTGGGAATGCCAAGAGCATGGTAATGGCGGATGGCACGCCATTCGCGAGAAAATGTCGGCTCACCCAGCGGGCGTTGCAGGCTGCGCGCCAAGTGATTGGTCTGGCGTTTGAGGAAGAAACGCCTCGTATTGCCGTCTTCCCCCTCGAGCTCCAACAGCGACACCGTCGAGACACCGCCGCGCTCATGATTGGGCACATCCACGTCCCGGGCGCTGGCATTCCAGAGGGTTTCAAAGTCGCTCAGGCCATGACGCTTGAACAGCGCTTCAATGCTTGGGTCGCAATAATCAGCGTGGCCGCGCGGTAATCGCGATTGGAAAGAGAGGGTGTTTGAGGTCATTTCTTTGAAGTCTATTCAGTCGTTACCGCCCTATCCGTCATTCCCGAAAGACGAATAAGGGACTATTTGCAGGAGGCATTATGTCTCTGCAGAAAGAAAGTAGCTAATCCTGAGGATGCAAAGCAAGTAATCCGTCGCCAATCGGGATTGCCATTCGACATCAGCAGCCACGAAAACCGACGGATTGACCCTGATCGAGGTCAGTATTCACTTTGTGTCGCCTTTGGTGCTCACTTCAGGGCCTCTGCGAGGCGAAATGACGCCTGGTTTCCTGCTTGAGTTTGCCGCTTGCGTCCTGTCGTGCCAGAAACGTCAGGACATCGTTCTGCGCTAGCGGCTTGCTGAAGAAATACCCCTGCATTGTCCGACAGCCAAGAGCATGAAGAATATCGACCTGCTTCTCGGTTTCAATGCCTTCGACCACACAGCCGATTTCCAGATTGCGGCACAGATCGAGGATCGTGCGTACGATGTTCTTGCTCGTATTGCGTGTCTCGATGTCGGTGACGAAACTGCGATCGATCTTGATGGTATCGAGGGGCAGACGATGCACGTAGCCGAGGCTCGAATAGCCGGTGCCGAAATCGTCGAGAGACACCTTTGCGCCCAGCGCCCGCAGCCGATCGATCGCCTCGTGCGCTTGATCGAAATCCCCCATCAAGGCGGACTCGGTCACCTCGAAGCTGATGCGACCGGGGGCGACCTCACTCGCGGCAACGATCTCGATGATCCGTGAAATGCACTCCTCCGATAGGATGTCGCGCACGGACAGATTGAAGGAAACGTAGACGTCCTCGGGCCATGTCGTGGCGGCGGCGAGAGCCTTGCGAAGCAGTACCTGAGTGAGCTGGTTGATCAACTCGGAGCGCTCCGCGATGGCGATGAAGACGTCGGGCGCGATGCTGCCCAGCTCCTCGTGATGCCAGCGCGCGAGGGCCTCGAAGCCGACCGTCGTTTGCTTGTGCACGTCGAACAGTGGCTGAAAATTCAACGTCATTGCCGCGTCGAGCTCTGCGCTACGCAGCGCCTGCTCGATCGCGCTCCTGGTACGAATCTCGGTCTCGTGGGATTTCGAGAAGATCGTCGGCTTTCCGCGCCGGGTCTCTTTGGCATAGTTGAGTGCGTAGTCAGCCCGTTCGTACAGCATCTCGTAGGTCGTGCCGGCGTCAGGGTACAGGGCGAAGCCCACGGAACCGGAAATATTGGCCACAACCCCAGGCATGCGAAAGGGTGCCTGTAACATCCGGCAGATACGCTCACCGAAGGCGATGATATCGGCCGATTCATGACCATCGGTCATCAGCACCCCGAATTCGTCGCCCCCCAATCTGGCGATCACGATTGTTTCGCTGGAAAGCGCATCGAGTCGCTTGCCGGCCTGGGTGAGTACGTGATCGCCGACCGCATGCCCGTAGAGATCGTTGACCGCCTTGAAGCCGTCCAGGTCGATGATCCCTACCGCGAAGGCCTTGTGCTCGCGCTTGGCGCTCTGCAAGAGTTGGTCGAGTTGCTGAAAGAAAAATCGACGATTAGGCAGGTCGGTGAGGCTGTCGATATTGGCGAGACGGTAGTTCTCGTCGTCGAGGCGCGTGGTTTCGATTTGGCTGTTGATCATTCTCTCGAAATCCGTCGACACGACGACCAGGATGTAGACCATGGGCGCGGATACCAGAAGCAGGCTAGCCCCGATAGCCGCGAAGGCCGCTCCCTGAGTCAGCATCAGAAATAGCGAGAAAGGGATGGCGATCAGCACCATCAAGGACAGGGCGGCGGCCCTGAGATGCATCAGGCAGATGATGCTGCCGATGATGGTGATCGCGGCAATGAATACCGCATGACTCTTGCTGTAGGTATCGCCATAACCATAAAGGGCAATCGCCCAGGTTAGGTACAGCACCCCCAACAGACTGCCGAGAACGACCACGCCATAGAGTCGTCTAATCGCGGCTTTATCGCTTACTGGGCGATGCTTTGACCTGAGCCAATGGATAACCCGCAGTAGACACAGCCCCACCAGGAATGCCGGCACCATTACCGTGAGACTAGCGGGTGCCTTACCGTAGTAGATAAAGGCCAGGATGAGCGCATTGACGCTGACAATGAAATACAGCAGCGGCACTTGTTTTGAAAATGCCTTGAGTTGAGCGTGCAGCAGTCCTGGATTGCGTGTATTGACAATAAATGGCTGAAGCAAGAGCGTCGCCAGGCTGTGTACGCTCCTGCGACCAGAAGGTTTCTTGCCAACAGTCGCATTCTGCATCGGGGCGGCTTTATTGCCCGCGTGGGCGTTTTCCACCGGCTGACAATGTGCGTCGGGCGTTGATAAAAAGGAATGACGCATACCGCGCTCCAAGGCTTTCTATCCCAGATGAATTTGTTCTTGAATCAGAGTATCGGCCGCCACCTGCATAACCTTAAATAATTGCAGATTGAATGTTGGTATAATTGACAACAAACTAGATCGTTGGCGCAAATGCCAACATGAAAGCCGAATTGCTACTCCGTGAGCGTCACCAGATTGCATCAAGAGCCTTTGCGGAGTTACGCATTTGTTGGGTGCCTGAGCCGGTGCGAGGCTCAGTGTATGAATGTAAACACCCTCTGAGTTAAGGGCGGGTTTGGAAAGCCGGATATCGTGCATGACGGCATCAACGGCCTGTGAGGCGTGGATCGATGGTGATCGCCAACGTCTCCGCGCCAATACCATCGACTCGAACAACTCGTGCGCTGGATTGATCAGGTAGAGGGTGTCGCACACAGCGATGGTGCTGGGGAGTGCCAGCGCCATCAGGTCACTACGCCATGACGCAGGCGTCCGATCACATCAAGCACCTGCTGGGTGCCGGCCATGGTTTGCAGCAAATCGACAGGGCGTTGAAATCCCAGGGCCTTGATCTGTGTGGTTAGCCATCGATGAGTGGCTTGGCGATCGCCTTGCCAGAGCGACAGTGCGGCCTCGTAGATCTCGGCGAAGCGGTAGAGGCGATCGCTTTCCGCTTGTGTGAATCGATCCGCTTGTTCACGGCGTTGCAGGGTGCTCCTCGGCATGCCAAGAATGCGCCTTAGATCGTGCTGCGTGAATCCGGTGACCCCGGCCAGACGCTCCAGAGCGGTGAAGGGACAACCCGTTTTCAGGGCTTGATGCAAGGCCCTTCCACCGCTGGGAATCTTCAAGCGATCCCACAATGAATCATCGGACTGATGGGTCGGCCGATATCATCGCCTTCGGGGAGCGTTCTATCGATATCTCCTCGTTGATATCGCTGCCTCAACAAAGTCGTGATGTGACCGATTCGCGAATCACCAGCCGGGGCGCCAGCGACAGGCTGGGGTCTAAAGGGCGGTCGTGTTCCAGACGTTCGATGAGCTGGGCAGTCGCCGTGGCGCCGAGTTCGTAGATGGGCTGGTGGATGGTGGTCAGGGCCGGGCTCAGGTAGCGGGCAAGCTCGATGTCGTCGTAGCCGACCACCGAAAGATCCTCGGGCACGCGTAGGGCGCATTCATGCGCGGCCCGCATGGCACCGATGGCGACCAGGTCGTTGAAGGCGAAGATCGCCTGAGGGTAGGGACGATGTTCGAGTAACCGCTGCATAGCCCTGAAACCGCCATCCGCCAGCAGGTTGGTGGTGACGATGCGTTCCACTGGCATGCCGATCCCGGCGGCTTGCAGTGCCTCGAGGGCGCCGGCCAGGCGCTCCCGGGAGCGTGGGTGATCCTCGGGGCCGGTCAACAAGGCGATATCCTCGAACCCCTGAGCCAGCAGATGATCGATGGCCAGCTTGGCACCCAGGCGTGAATCGTCGTTGACCACTGCGATATCCTGGTCCGCGGAGGGGGCGGCATCCATCAGGATAGTGGGTAAGCGTTGCTGTTTCAGCGCCTCGACAAAGGCCGGAGCGTTGCGGGAGGTCATCACGATCAGGCCATCGATACGCCGGTCGAGCAGTGTCTGGAGATACGTCAGTTGCTTTTCCTCGACGTCGTCGGCGTTGCACAGCACCAGGCTGTAGCCGTTGGCGAAGCAGTGATCCTCGACGCCACGGATGACCGCCGAGAAGAACGGATTGTGGGCGGTGGTCACGATCATGCCGATGGTATGGCTGCGGTTGGACTTCAGCGTGCGGGCCACGCTGTCGGGACGATAGCCAAGCTCCGAGATGGCGCGTTGCACCCGCTCAAGGGTTTCGGGGGCAACGCGCCGCGTATCGTTGACCACATGCGACACGGTGGTGATCGAGACGCCGGCCTGACGGGCGACGTCCTTGAGACGAATCATGACCGTGCGTATTTACTCTGCCGTGATCAGCTTGAGCGGTACGGGAATATTGTCCTCCACGCTCTCGCCCTTGAGCAGCTTGTCGGCGGTGCTCACGCCCAGCTCGCCGATGCGTGCCGGCTGCTGCGCCACCGTGGCCGCCATCTTGCCGTCCTCGACCGCCTGGATGCCGGCATCGGTGCCATCAAAGCCCACCAGCAGTATGTCCTCCTTGCCGCTGGCGGTCAGGGCGCGCTGAGCGCCCAGGGCCATCTCGTCGTTCTGGGCGAAGACGGCATCGATCTCGGGATGGGCCTGCAGTAGATTCTCCATCACGTTCAGGCCTTCGGTGCGATTGAAGTTGGCGGGTTGTGACGCCACCAGTTCGACGCCTTCGGCGTTGTCGATCGCGGTGGTGAAGCCTTCGCCGCGATCTCGAGTCGCCGAGGCCCCGGGCACGCCCTCGAGTTGCACCACCTTACCCTCGCCGCCGAGTTGTTCGACGACGTATTCACCCGCCAGCTTGCCGCCGGCGACGTTGTCCGAGGCGATATGCGAGGCGACGTCGCCGCTGCTGGCGCTGCGGTCCAGGGTAATGACCGGCACGTTGCGCGCGTTGGCGGTACGCACCCCGGAGGCCGCCGCATCGGAATCGGTGGGGTTCATCATCAACAGGTCGACATCCCGGGACAGGGCGTCCTCGATGTTGGAGAGTTCTCGGGCGGCGTCGTTGCCGGAGTCCAGCACGATCAGCTCGTGACCGAGCTCCTCGGCCTTTTTCTGGGCGCCTTCCTGCAGCGTCACGAAGAAGGGGTTATTCAGCGTCGAGATGACCAGGGCGATCTTGTCGGCCATCGCGGTACCGGTCGTGCCGATGCCGAGTCCGGCGGCGACGGCGGAGGCGAGCAGTAGTTTCTTCATGATGAAGCTCCTTGGGTCTTGTTGTGCATCGTCTTTCTCACGATGATGCTTTGGTACGGCTGTCGATCAGTACGGCCAGCAGAATGACCGCCCCCTTGGCGATCATCTGGTAGTAGGACGACACGCCCATGATGTTCAGCGCATTGTTGAGCACCCCGATGACCAGCGCGCCGATCAGGGTGCCGAAGATGCGCCCGCGACCGCCCATCAGGCTGGTGCCACCGATGACCACCGCGGCGATGGCGTCCAGTTCGTAGCCGGTGCCGGCGGTGGGTTGGGCCGAGCCAAGACGAGCGGTCAACACCACCCCGGCCAGCGCCGCGCAGGCGCCGGAAATAGCGTAGACGCTGATCTTGATGCGGTTGACGTTGATGCCCGACAACCGTGCGACCTTCTCGCCGCCGCCCACCGCATAGACGTGGCGGCCGAAGCGGGTGTGATGAAGAACACCCCAGCACAGCACGAAGACGAAGAACATCAGATAGATGGGAATCGGCACGCCGAGCCAGTAGCCGCCACCGAGCTGCCAGAAGGTGTCCGCGGCCTCGCTGGCCCCGATGGCGATCGGCCGGCCGTCGGTGAACACCAGGGCGGCGCCACGCAGGATGGTCATGGCGACCAGGGTGACGATGAAGGCCTGCACGCGGCCATAGGCGACGAACAGTCCGGAGATTGCGCCCAGGGCGGCGCCGGCGGCCACGGTGCCGGGTACGCTCAGCCAGGGGGCGAGACCGGAGGCGGTCATCGCGGCGGCGAAGGCGCCGGTCAAGGCCAGCACGGCGCCCACCGACAGATCGATCCCCGCGGTGAGAATGACGAAGGTCACGCCCATGGCGATGATGGCGTTGATACTGGTCTGACGCAGCACGTTGAGCATGTTGTCCAGCGTCAGGAAGTTATCGCTCATGCCGGCGCTGACCGCCACCAGCAAGGCCAACGCCAGGAACGCCTTGTTGTCGATCAGCAAGCGGGTGACATTGTGGGTCGCGAGGGCACTCATCGGGCTTGCGTCTCCTTGGGATCGTCGACAGGCGTGTCGACATGGGCGGCGGCGGTCATGATCTTCTCCTGGGTGGCATCGGCGCGAGTGAACTCGCCGGTGATACGGCCATTGGCAAGCACCATGATGCGATCGGACAGGCCGAGCAGTTCGGTCATCTCCGAGGAAATCAGCAACACGCACTTGCCCTCGCGCTTGAGTCGGTTGATCAGCAGGTAGATCTCGCGCTTGGCACCCACATCGACACCCCGGGTGGGTTCGTCGAGGATCACGATGTCCGGCTGGCACATCAATGCCTTGGCCAGGGAGACCTTCTGCTGGTTGCCCCCGGAGAGCGTCTCGGTGGACTGGCCGGGATCGCTCAGCTTGATGCGGAAGGCATCGACATACTCGCGTACCGCCGTGCGCTCCTGGCCGTGACGGATGATGCCCAGGGGGCCGCAAAAGGTGGGCAGGGCGGTCAGCGACATGTTCTCGGCCACCGAATGATCAAGCAGCAGACCGGCCTGCTTGCGATCCTCCGGCACATACACCAATCCGGCTCTCAATGCCTGCTGTGGGGAAGCGAAACGCACCTTGCGACCGCGCAGGCGCAACTGACCGGAGCGCATGGCGACGTCGCCGCAGATGGCCTGAGCCATTTCCGTGCGCCCGGCCCCCATCAGGCCGCCGAAGCCCAGCACCTCGCCGGCCCGGGCATGAAAGGACACGCCCTCGACACCCGGCGCGACAAGCGCGCTCGCCTCGATCAGGGTGTCGCCCGGCGTCGGCGGCTCATAGGGGTAGCGATCGGCCAGTTCGCGACCGACCATCTGGCGAATCAGGTGCTCCTCGTTCGACTCGCCGGTCGGCCCTTGATGCACCAGCCGACCGTCGCGCAGCACCGCGACGTCGTCGCACATGCGGAAGATCTCCCCCAGGCGGTGGGTGATCAGCACCAGGGACTTGCCGGCGTCGCGCAGGGTGTCCACCACCTTGGCCAGAATATCGGTCTCGACATCGGTGAGCGAGTCGGTGGGCTCGTCCATGACGATGATCTCGGCATCCAGGGACAGGGCGCGGGCAATCTCGACCATCTGCTGTTGGCCGATGCTCAGGCGCGAGACCGGGGTGCGTGGATCGAGCCGCTGTTGCAGGCGTTCGAGCAGCGTGCTCGACTCCCGATACAATCGGGGCCAGTCGACGGTTCCGAGCCGCGTGCGCGGTTCGCGCCCCAGGAAGATGTTCTCGCCGGCACAGAGCGTCGGAATCAGGTTCAGTTCCTGATGGATGATGGCGATGCCCGCGTCCATCGCCTGGCGCGGCGTGGTGAAGCGCACTTTCTCGCCACGCAGTGTGATGCTGCCGGCATCGGCGCGATAGACACCGCTGAGGATCTTCATCAGCGTCGATTTGCCCGCGCCGTTCTCGCCGGCCAGGGCCTGAACCCGGCCCGGATACAGCGCCAGATTGACGTCCGCCAGCACCTTCACACCGGCGAACGCCTTGTCGATGCCCTGCAGTTGCATCAGTGGGGCGTTATTGGCTGCCATTCACTTGAATTCCCTTTCTCGACTATAGGCATAGGGTAGTACGCAAACGTTTGCGCCTACGATTGGCGGAAAGTCTGAAATGCGGATCGGCCATGGGAAGATGGCAGGCTTACAGTGGCTTGTGTCGGCAGAATTGCTTGACGGCATCGTCGGTGAGATCAATCCGCCAAGCCAAGGTTACGCTCCACCTCATCCAGATTATGGGTTGTCATCTCGCCGCGACGAACCTGTTCAAGGGCTTGCTCGGCCAGATAGATATCCTCGAGATCCTCCAGGCGTTCGAGGATCGCCTCTCGAGCGTAATAGCTCTTGCTCAGGCCGTTTCCCGGTCCTCGATGGCGCCATCCACCGAGGCGACCTCGAGCTTGTGGCAAAGGTGATCGCGTAGCACCTGTCCCAATTGCCGCCCATCCCGCTGTTTCAGGGCAACAATCATCTTCTCGTGATCCGCTACTGCCTGCTGCCAAAAGCTGTCGGACATCTTCTTGGAGTAGCGCACGCGCTTCACGCGTTGACTGAGGTTGCTGTACATCTCTTGCAGCACCTCGTTGTCGGAGGCAATCAGGATGCTTTCGTGAATTTGTTGGTTGATCAAGAAGTACTCGGCAAGCTCCCTATCTCGATAGTGCTGAAGCATTTTCTCATGCAGGGCACAGATCTTGTCGATGTCCTCGTCGCTGATGTGCTGGCAAGCCAGCTCGCCGGACAAGCCTTCCAACGCTGCCATCAGATCGAAGGTGTCCTTGATCATCTTGAGCGTCACCTGGCGGACCCGCGCGCCGCGGTTGGGCAACAGTTCTATCAGGCCTTCCGAAGCGAGTACCTTGAGCGCTTCACGAAGTGGTGTGCGTGATACACCGAATTGTTCGCACAGCTCTCGTTCGGGAATGCGTTGACCGGAAGCGAGATCGCCGTGCTCGATCAGATCACGAATACGGTCGGCGACTTCGCGATAAAGGGTCTGATATTGAATCTTGCTCATACTCACTTCCTTGATGCTCGCGAAAGATATTTCGCCCTGTCGGAAACAGCGTGGCGAGGTTCGCTTAATTGTGTAAAGCATTATGAATGCAAAAATTCATTGGGTACAGATGATTGATTTCGTGGCCTTGAAGACGATCGCTTTATGCAATTCTCAAGTAAACAACAGTAACAGTTCTAAGTGATTTTCATGGCTGATCTGGTTTATGGCGTCAAGTTTTTGCTGACTCGTGCCGATCATAGTCATATCCCGGGGTGCTTTCAGCACGTCGCGGGAAAAGGGTGGATTCGTTGACGGTGGAGTTGGAAGGCGACAACGGGCCAGTGAATGTTTCGTTCTAGTCAAGAGGTTTCGACGAAAGTTTAATTTCGAATTTTGAATTTTGAATTCATTCTCAGTGCAAGTCGGTTGGAAAAGTAAAATCTCAATCAACCGGTACGAATATAAAAACAACATCATCAGTGGAGTAAACCATGAAGTTTCTAAAAACAGCGCTAGCGGCGACCGTCATGGTCTTTGGTGTCCAGGCGGCGAACGCCAACGAAATCGAGATCAAGTTCGGCCACGTGGGTGGGCCGGGTTCCTTGTTCGAAAAATCAGCCAATGAATTCGTGCGGCTAGCCAACGAACGCCTGGAGGGGCAGGCCAATGTGGCGGCCTACGGTTCCAGTCAGTTGGGAACCGACTCCCAGATGCTCAACAAGCTCAAGCTGGGAACCCTGGACCTGGCGCTACCCTCTTCCATCATGAGCAGCGTGGCGCCGGAATTCTCGCTCTTCGAGATGCCCTATCTCATTGAGGATCGAGACCATATGCGTCGGGTGCGCGAAGACTTCCTGCGCGACACGCTCTACGAAGCCGCGGAGGGCAAGAACTACAAGATCATCGGTATCTGGGAGAACGGCTTCCGCCAGATCACCAACAACGTCAGGCCGATCAACGTGCCTTCCGATCTCGAAGGCATCAAGCTGAGAACGCCCAACGGGGTATGGCGCGTGGAGATGTTCAAGAGCTATGGTGCCAATCCTGCTCCCATGGCGCTTTCCGAGGCGTTCGTCGCCCTGCAGACCGGCGCCATGGACGGTCAGGAAAACCCCTTGGTTCAGATCTACTCACAGCGCTTCCAGGAAGTTCAGGATTACCTCTCACTCTCCAACCATGTCTATACCCCGGCTTACGTGCTGGCCGGCGCCAGTTGGAATCGCCTGCCCGAGGATGTTCGTAAGGTGCTGGTCGAGACCGCAGAGGAGGTTGAGACCTATGCACTGGAGCAGGGCGCCGAACTCGACGACAGCCTGCTCGCCAAGTTCGAGGAGGCGGGCATGAAGATCAATAAGGTGGATACGCAAGCCTTTGTCGATGGGTCCGCCGCGATCTACGAGAAGTTCGGCAACGAAGTGGAGGGCGGTAAGGAGATGATCGAGAAGGTCGACGCGCTGCGCTGAGATTTTTCGACCCTGTGAATAGGGCGTCTCACCGGCCTTTGATGATTCGGTGAGACGACCCTTTCTCGTTTCTTCTCTGGAGATGGCTATCGTGTCCTTGAGCAATATCAAGGCGGCTTATCAGAAGCTGCTGGAATTCATCGTCTTCCTGAATGTGGTGGCGCTGTCCGGGGTCGTGATCGTCGGCTTCATGTCACGTCTACTGGGTTCTCCCTTCAGTTGGTACGACGAGGTAGCCTCAGTGGGGCTTGCCTGGCTGACCTATTATGGCGCGGCACTGGCCGCGGCCAAGGGTGCGCACATCACCTGTCCGAGCATCATCAACATGGCACCTCCCAGCATTCGTCTACCGGTGGCCCTGCTGGCGGAAGCGATCACCATCGCCTTCTTCGTGCTGCTCGCCTACACCGGCTATCAGGTAGTGGCGATTCTGGAGGGATCGACCCTGGTGAGCCTGACCAGCATCTCGTTGCAGCTTACTCAGTCTGTCATCCCCATCGGGTCTGCGCTGTTCATCATCGCTCAGTTGTTGCGCTTGCCGGAAGTGATCGCAAGCGCTCGAGGCGCGGGCTTCATCGATCACGAACTCGAGGAGGCGGGCATCAGCCCCGACAAACAATGATCATTCTATCGATGTTCGTGGGGCTGATACTGCTGATCCTCATCAACGTGCCGGTGGCCGTGGCGCTTGGCATCGTCGGCGCCTTGGCGACTATCGTCAGTTTCGGCACCTTTGCCCTGCCCAATGTGGGCATGGTGATGTTCGACGGGGCGACCAAATTTCCGCTGATCGCGATACCGCTATTCATTCTGGCCGGCGCCATCATGAACGCCTCGAGTATCTCTCGGCGTTTGATCGATCTGGCCATGGCGATGGTGGGGTTCATCAAGGGTGGCCTGTCCATGGTCACCATCGGCGCCTCGATCTTCTTTGCCGAGATCTCCGGCTCGGCGGTGGCCGGCGTCTCGGCCATCGGCAGCATCCTGATTCCGGCGATGCGCAAGAAGGGCTATTCCAAGGAATTCTCGGCGGCCATCTCCTCATCGGCGGCGAGCCTGGCCATCATTCTACCGCCTTCGATTCCCATGATTCTTTATGCCGTGATGTCCGGCGAGTCCGTGGTCAAGATGTTCATCGCCGGTATCTTCCCGGGGCTGCTGGGCGCCATGGGGCTGGCCGCGATGTGCTATTACCTGGCCCACAAGCACGATTTTCCCTCCGAAGGAAAGTTTCAGGCCAAGCAACTCTGGGAGGCCTTCAAGGGCGCGATCTGGGCGTTGCTGATCCCCGTCATCATCCTGGGGGGCATCTTCGGCGGCATCGTCACCGCAACCGAGGGGGCCGCACTGGCGGTGGTAGTGGCGATCTTCATCAGCGCCGTGGTCTATCGTGAGTTCACGCTGAAGATCTTCTACAAGGCCTGCATCGATGCGGGCATCCAGACGGCGGTGGTCATGTTGCTGGTAGCCAGCTCCGCGGTGGTGGGGCTGTATCTCACCGAGACCCAGATTCCCCAGCAGATGGCCAACTCCATCAGTGATTTGACGGATAACAAGTACGTCATCCTGGCGCTGCTCAACGTGATCTTCCTGATCCTCGGTATCTTTTTGCACTCCGCCGCGGCCATCATCCTGGTCGTACCCATCGTGTTGCCCCTGGTGACGGCGGTGGGCATCGATCCGCTGCATTTCGGCCTGATCGTGACGCTGAACCTGGCCATCGGTCAGCAGACACCGCCGGTGGCCAGCGTATTGATTGCCTCCTGCTCGATCGCCCGTTCGGATATCTGGGCCACGACCCGCGTCAATCTGTGGTTCATCGGGGTGCTGTTCCTGATCTTGATGATCAATACCTATGTGCCGGCCTTTGCACTAGCCCTGGTCAACTTCGTGTATGGGTAAGCAGCGCCTAGAGCCATGGAGAAATTCATGAACGAGAGTGTGATCTACGAGCAGCGTGGCGGAGTGGCCTGGATCGGTTTCAACCGCCCGAAGAGTCGCAATGCCATGACCTGGGAGATGTATGACGCCCTGGAAGCGCACTGCGATCGCCTGAGCACGGATGACGACGTGCGCGCGGTGGTGCTGTACGGCGTGGGGGGCGAGGCCTTTGTCGCGGGTACCGACATCACCCAGTTCGCGCATTTTTCAACGCCTCAGGATGCGCTGGACTACGAGCGACGCATCGAGCGGGTGGTCGACAAGCTGGAGACGCTGAACAAACCGACCATCGCTCTGATCGAGGGCGTTTGTGTGGGCGGGGGGGCGGCCCTGGCGATGGTTTGCGACTTCCGCTATTGCACGCCGTCGCTGAAGTTCGGTGTCCCCATCGCCAAGACGCTGGGTAATACCCTGTCGATCACCAACGTATCGCGGCTGATCGATATGGTGGGTATTGCCCGCACCAAGGAGGTGTTGATGCGTGCCCACTTGCTCGATGCCGATGAGGCCCAACAGGCCGGGCTCGTGAACGCTGTCTTTGCATCGGACGTGATCGTCGATGAAGTGACGTCTCTGGCCGAGGAGTTCGCCCAATTCGCTCCGCTGACCCTGCAGGCGAGCAAGGCGCTGATCGGGCGTGTGCAGGCGCAGCGACGCGTTGCCCTGGAAGCCGGCGATGATTGGGTCTCCACCTGTTACATGAGCGACGACTTCAAGTCGGCAGTCAATAAGTTCGTCAACAAGGTGCCTTTTGACTGGATAGGGCGTTAGGTATTCATAAAACAACAATCAGGGAGAAGCGCCATGCTACCTCTACAGAATATGAAAGTGCTGGATGCCTCCCAGATCATGGCCGGGCCTTACTGCACCATGGTGCTGGCCGACATGGGCGCCGAGGTGATCAAGGTCGAGAAAGTCAATGGGGGCGACGACAGTCGCCAGATGGGGCCCTATGTCAACGACGAGTCGACCTGCTTTTCTCAGATCAATCGCAACAAGAAGAGCATCTCGCTCAATCTCAAGGAGCAGCGCGGTCGCGAGCTCTTCTACCGCCTGGCCGAAGAAGCCGATGTGATCGTCGAGAATTATCGACCCGGGGTGACCAAGTCGCTGGCCATCGACTACGACACCATCAAAGGGATCAATCCCGGCATCATTTATTGCTCGATTTCCGGCTATGGTCAGACCGGTCCTTATAGCCATAAGGGCGGCTTCGATCTGGTCGCCCAGGGCATGACCGGGCTGATGTCCATGACCGGTGAGAAGGGCGGTCGCCCGCTGAAGACCGGCATCGCGGTCTATGATATCGGCGCCGGCATCACGGCGGTCTACTCCATCCTCGCCGCCTACATTCACAAGATGAACAGCGGCGAAGGGCAACATGTCGATATCGCCATCACGGAGTGCGGCTTGCCCTGGTTCACCTGGGAAGCGGCGGCCTACTTCGCCGAGGGCAAGGTGCCGGAGGCGACCGGCTGGCGTCATCGTGTCTCGGCGCCGTATCAGGCGGTCAAGGTCCGGGATGGCTACATCATGCTGGGCTGCGCCAATCAGCGTACCTGGGAGCGCTTTTGCCGCGACGTGCTGGGGCGCGAGGACTTGATGGCGGATGAGCGCTTTTTGACCAACTTCGATCGGGGGCAGCATGTCGAGGCGCTCGAGGCGCTACTCGAAGCGATACTCGTCGAGCAGGACGCCGATTTCTGGCTCGAGCGCTGCGACAAGGCTGGGGTGCCAGCGGGACCAATCAACGACTTCGATCAGGCCATGCGGGATGAGCATTACCTGGCCCGCGGCATGGTGCAGGAGATGGATCACCCGGTGATCGGGCGGATGAAGACCATCGGCTTTCCCAGCAAGTTCTCGCGCACGCCATCACAGATTCGCAGTCCCGCGCCGCTGTTTGCCCAGCATACCAATGAGGTCTTGTCGCAACTTGGACTTTCATCTGACGATATCGAGGACCTCCGCGCTGCGGGACACATCAAATAGTTTTTTTATGGCGTTAATTGAATTCATTATCAAAAATACAAAATCGAGCATGGAGTTTTCGTCATGTTGAATCTCGACTTTCATCCCGCTGGCCGTCATTTTCTGCAGATCCCCGGTCCGTCACCGGTACCGGATCGTATCCTGCGGGCCATCAGTCTACCCACCATCGACCATCGCGGACCGGAGTTCGGTGCCCTGGGGCGCGAGATACTTGGCAAGATCAAGCAGGTCTTCAAGACCCGAAACCCGGTCATCATCTACCCGGCCTCGGGCACCGGCGCCTGGGAGGCCGCGCTCATCAATACCCTGTCGCCCGGCGATCAGGTACTGATGTTCGAGACTGGTCACTTCGCCACGCTGTGGCAAAAGATGGCGCAACGTCTGGGACTGGAACCAGAGTTTCTCGGCCTGCCCGGCTATGAAGGTTGGCGGCAGGGGGTGCAGGCCGACATGATCGAAACGCGACTCAAGGAAGACAGCGATCATCGGATCAAGGCGGTCTGCGTGGTACACAACGAGACGTCCACCGGGGTGACCAGCGACATCGCCGCAGTGCGTCGCGCCATCGACGCAGCGGGGCATCCGGCCTTGTTGCTGGTCGATACCATTTCCGGGCTGGCGAGTGCGGATTATCGTCACGATGAGTGGGGCGTGGATGTGACCATTTCGGGCTCTCAGAAGGGGCTGATGCTGCCGCCGGGAATCAGCTTCAACGCCGTGTCCGACAAGGCGATCGCTGCCAGCAAGACGGCACGATTACCCAAGAGTTTCTGGGCTTGGGACGAGATTCTCGAAATCAACAAGAACGGCTATTGGCCTTATACGCCGAGCACTAATCTGCTCTATGGCCTCAACGAGTCCCTCGACATGCTGTTGGAAGAGGGGCTGGAGCATGTGCTGGCTCGTCATCAGCGCTGGGCGGCGGGGGTGCGCACCGCCGTGGCGGCCTGGGGGCTCGAGATTCAGTGTCTGGATTCGTCGGTCTACTCGCCGGTATTGACCGGCGTGGTGATGCCCGAGGGGGTCGATGCCGACGCGGTGCGCAAGATCATCTACGAGCGCTTCGATTTGTCCTTGGGCGCGGGTCTCGGCAAGGCCAAGGGGCGCATGTTCCGCATCGGTCATCTCGGCGACTGCAACGATCTCACTCTGATCGCCACCTTGGGGGGCTGTGAAGCGGGCATGAAGTTGGCCGGCGTCGAACTCAAGGCCAGCGGTGTGACGGCGGCACTGGATTACTTTGCCCATCACACCCTTGAGGAGGCCAAGTGATCAAAAACTTTCTTTCACAGCCTCGGTGGGCAGGATGGGCTTTTCCGTCGGCAAGCCTTCGCGAGGGCGCTGTGAACCCATCCCTGGGCGCTACTTTTGCCATCTGCCCGCCATGGATGGTGGAAATGCCGGAATTGCATGGAGCTCTTTCCGGCCATGGCAAAAGACCCTCGCTTCGCCTTGCCCCCGGCGCCCATCTCGGCAGGAGGCTTGAAAATGAGCGCTGCTAGAGAGGGCGGCGATCTGGCGACCCGCCTGAAGCGTGAGATCGCGGGTGAGGTATTGTTCGATGACGCCTCCCGAGGACGCTATTCGACGGATGCGTCGATCTATCAGATTACGCCAGTGGGTGTGGTGATCCCGCGTGACCAGAGCGATCTTACTCTGACCCTGGATATCGCCCGGGATGTCGGCGCGCCGATACTGGCTCGTGGGGCGGGTACCAGTCAGTGCGGTCAGACGGTGGGCGAGGCGCTGGTGATCGACACCTCGCGCTGGCTGAACCAGGTGGTGGCCTTCGACCCTGAGGCGCGCACTGTTGTCGTCGAGCCGGGTATCGTGCTCGACCATCTCAACGCCTGGCTCAAGCCTCATGGCCTCTGGTACCCGGTGGATGTCTCCACCAGCGCGCAGTGCACCCTCGGCGGCATGGCCGGCAACAACTCCTGCGGTTCGCGTTCGATTCGCTACGGCAATATGGTGCACAACGTGCTGGGGGTGGATGCGGTGCTGGCCGATGGTAGTGAAGGCCATTTCGGTTTCGTCGACGAACTTCCCGAGATGGGGCGAGTCCGGGAGTTGGCCGATGCAGTACGTGCCATCGCCGAAGGCGTCGCACCGGAAATACGCGACCATTTCCCCAAGGTACTGCGCCGGGTCGGGGGCTATAACCTGGATCTGTTCGACTGCCAGAATCCCAAACCCTATGATTCCCAGGGGCGTACAAACCTGGCCCATCTGCTGGTCGGTTCCGAAGGCACCCTGGGCGTGAGTCGGCGCATCACGCTCAGGCTTTCGCCTCTGCCCGAATACAAGGTGTTGGGGGTGGTGAATTTCCCGACCTTCTACCAGGCGATGGACTTCACCCAGCACATCGTCACCCTCGACCCGAGCGCAGTTGAACTGGTCGATCGCACCATGATCGAACTGTCGCTTGAAAATCCGGCCTTCCGACCGGTGATCGAGAAGGCGCTGATCGGCAAGCCTCAGGCCGTGCTGCTGGTGGAGTTTTCCGGAGAAGATCACGAGACCCAGTTGAAGTCATTGCACCGGCTCGGCGAACTCATGGCCGACCTGGGGCTGCCCGGCAGCGTAGTGGAGATGCCGGAGGCCTCAGCACAAAAAGCCCTGTGGAACGTGCGCAAGGCAGGGCTCAACATCATGATGAGCATGAAGGGGGACGGCAAGCCGGTCTCCTTCATCGAGGATTGCGCGGTGCCCCTGGAGCATCTTGCCGAGTACACCGACAAGCTGACCCAGGTCTTTCACAAACATGGCACCGAGGGCACCTGGTACGCCCACGCCAGCGTGGGCACGCTGCACGTTCGGCCAATTCTCGACATGCGTCGGGGCGGCGCCGAGAAGATGCGTGAGATCGCCGAACAGGCCTCCGCGCTGGTACGCGCATACAAGGGCGCCTATTCCGGGGAACATGGCGACGGCCTATGTCGCGGTGAATGGGTGGCCTGGCAGTTCGGCGAGGTCGTCAACGAGGCCTTTCACGAAGTCAAGCGGCTGTTCGATCCCGAAAACCGCCTCAATCCGGGCAAGATCGTCGATACCCCGAAAATGGATGATCATCGCTACTTCCGCTTTCCCAAGCACTACGAGTCGATCCCGGTTGTGCCGGTGTTCGACTGGTCGACCTGGAACGTCAAACGTGATCCGTTGACCGGCGAGCAGAGCGCCCCGGGCAGCGCCGGTGATCCTACCCACGGCTTGGCGATGGCCGTAGAGATGTGCAACAACAACGGCCACTGCCGCAAGTTCGATGCGGGGACCATGTGCCCGAGCTACCGGATTACCCAAAACGAGCAGCATCTGACGCGTGGACGCGCCAACACCCTGCGTCTGGTGCTGTCCGGCCAGTTGGGTGAGAAAGGCCTGGCCGGTGATGAGATCAAGGAGGCGCTGGACCTGTGCGTCTCTTGCAAGGGGTGCAAGCGAGAGTGTCCGACCGGTGTCGATATGGCCAAGTTCAAGATCGAGGCCCGAGCGGCCCGCGCCAAGACCAAGGGGTTGTCGCTTCGAGATCGCATGGTGGGCGAACTGCCGCGCTATGCGCCCTGGGCCAGCCGTTTCAGAGGCATGGTCAATACCCTGGAAGGCCGGCCTTGGCTATCGCGACGCATCAAGCACACATTGAAGCTGGCGCCGCAGCGCTCGTTACCGGTCTTTGAAGGTGATTTTCTGCGCGAGGCTCAGGATATCCAGTCGCTAGCGTCTCGCGAGGTGCTGCTGTTCGTTGATACCTTCAACAACTACATGGAAGTCGACAATCCGCGTGCCGCCAAGCGGGTATTGGAAGCGGCCGGTTATCGAGTGCATCTCAACGTGCGAAAAGGCGAGCGGCCGCTGTGCTGCGGTCGCACCTATCTATCCTCGGGGCAGTTTGAAAAGGCCAAAGCCGAGGCCCGCCGCACCCTGGATGCCTTGATGCCTTTCGTGGAACGCGGTGTGGCGATCGTCGGGCTCGAACCCTCTTGCCTGTTGACGCTGCGGGACGAGTTCCTGCAATACGGTTTCGGCGAGGAGGCTCAAGCACTCGCAGAGTCCGCTTATCTATTCGAGGAGTTTCTGGTCAAGGCTCGGGAAGCGGATGAGTTGCCTCTCAAATTCAAGCCGTTAGAACACAGACGTGCGTTGCTGCATGGCCATTGTCATCAAAAGGCCTTCGATGCGGTACGGCCCATCGAGCAGGTGCTGGCCTGGATTCCCGACCTCGAAGTCAAGACCATCGAATCCTCCTGCTGCGGCATGGCGGGCAGCTTCGGCTATGAAGTCGAGCACTTTGATGCCTCGATGCAGATGGCCGAGCTGTCACTGCTGCCGGCAATCCGTGAAGCGGAGAATGACTCCGTGCTGGTCGCGGATGGCACCAGCTGTCGACACCAGATTCAAGACGGCAGCGGCCGCCAGGCGATTCATATCGCCCAGCTGCTGGAACAAGCACTGGCTTTGTCGACCATCCTGCTCGATTCCAAGGGAGAGTCTCATGGCCATGGCGATTTATCAGGATGAAGATCAAATTCCGGATATTGACGTCAGCGTTAATGAGATCGAATTTCATATTAAAAGTAATATTTGCCTTTAACTAACGTTCCATATAAAGCTTTATCGTAATCGGTCGATGCAATAGATAGGACTGGAGAATGGAACTGGCACCACGCGCTCGATGACAGACGGTTTGATGAGCTCGGCCTTGCCATGGATTCTGCCAGCAACACTTCCGACTGTGAACGCCGACCGTGAAACCGACTGCCACTTCAATACGCGATTACGAGCGCGAAATATTCAAGGAAAATCGCTTTCTTGGACTACCCCACGGGATCGCCGCTACCGGGCCGACCATTCTGATCGCGCTTACCTGCCTGCGTCTGTCCCTGGACCATACCAATCTGTTGATGTGGGTACTGCCCGCCACCACCTACCTGCTCGCTTACTCCATTCTCGTTTCACACCTGCCCCGGCGTGATGAGCTCAGGGCGTTGGCGATACAGGCCCTCTACGATGATATGAGCCAAAAGGTGCGACAGCTCGAATTGTGCTTCGATGAGAGTGAGTGGCGAGAGGGGGATGTAGAAAAGGAAGATGAGCGCTCAGGATTCAGCATGCCAGCCAATTTTCTACCCGCAGACCGTGAACTCGCTTGAATTCATTGGTGTTGGCCGTGACGACCGTCAGATTCTTTGAAAGTGCCTGGGCCGTATTACAAGTAGGGGTCATCCAGATTAGCAAGGCCTGCATCGGCATCGGGAAAATCTTCATCAATGGGTTTTAGGGCTAGTCGATCTACTGCGCCTCCAGCCAGGCGGCGATCTGCGCCGCGGGTTTTTCCCAGCCCGGTTCCTTCAGTATCCAGTGTGCGTGCCCGGCGAATTCCATATAAGTACTTCGCGGCTGGTATTTCTGCGCGACCTTGCGTACCACACTGGCTGGGGTGATGCGATCTTCAGCACCCGCCACGATGAGCATCGGGCAGGTTACGCGGCTAGCATCAACCTGCGCGCCTTTAAAGCCTAGCGGCCAGAGACCGATCTCGGCCATCACCCTGCCGGACTCCCAGCCGCAGCGGTTGTAGATGGCGCGGCGCTCGGCGTCGGGGAGCTTGTGCATCATTGCGTAGACGGCGCGCTCGTAGTCCAGCTGGTGAGCGTGTTTCCAGAATGCCCCACGGGTAAAGATGCCGAAGAAGCTTTTGAGCACAGAATAGCGCAGCGAGAGAATGCCGGCGGGGGCTGCCGGCGTGATGCAGACCGCCGCTTGTGCGCAATCGCGACTGGCGAGAATCTGCGCGAGCAGCCCACCCATGGAATGCCCGAAGAGGATCGGTTTCTCAGGCAGCGCGCGGATCTCGATTTCAAGATCCGCCGCATAATCGAGCAGGCCTGTGGCGCCGAGTTTGGCCAAGGGCATTTGATTTGCCGGCATATCGTGGTAGCGCAAATCCGGCGCCAGGCATTGATAGCCTTTGGCTTCAAAAAAGCGCCGGTAGTTGTCCCAATACCAGCCGCCACCCCACATGCCGTGGATCATGACGATCGTCTTGCGCGCGGCGCTCATGTCTCATCACCTTGACTCGAGCGCCGCATCTCAGGCTTTACCGGTCGGGAATATGACCATGTCGTCATGGCGATGGCGCCATCAGTCCGCCTTGTCTGCTGCATATACCTGCTCACCCGCAATCCAGGTCTCTGCGACCTGAGTCTGCCAGATGTTCCGCGGATCAGTGCGAATGATGTCGGTATCCACCAGAATGAAATCCGCCCATTGCCCCGGCATCAGCCCGCCCAGACTCTTTTCCTGATAGGCCGCATAGGCCGCATCCAGGGTAAAGGCGCGCAGCGCTTCCGTAGCGGTAAGTTTCTGGCCCGGCAGCCAACCGCCCTGGGGCTGATTGTCGCGGTCTTCTCGCGTGACGGCGGCGTGCAGGCCATAGAAGGGATCCGCCGGCTCGACGGGGAAGTCGGAACCCGCAGCGATTCGGCTACCGTTGTCGAGGAAGAAGCGCCAGGCGTAGGCACCGGCGAGCCGTTCCTGGCCCAGACGATCGCCCGCCATGTTCTTGTCGCTGGTGGCGTGGGTCGGCTGCATCGACGGAATGACCCCGAGCGCCGAGAAGCGTGGAATATCATTGACGTTCACGACCTGAGCATGCTCGATGCGGTGACGCAATTTCCGAGCGTCCGGGTCGTTTTTTAGATTTTCCTCGTAGATGTTCAAGGCGATGCGATTGGCGCGATCGCCGATCGCGTGCATATTGGCCTGAAAGCCGTTGCGACTGGACTTGTCGACCAGTGTCTGCAGAGATTCCCTGTCCTGCAGCATCAGGCCCTTTGAGTCAGGGCGATCACTATAGTGCTTGAGCAGGGCGGCCCCGCGACTGCCCAGTGCGCCATCGGCGTAAATCTTGACGCTGCGGATATCGAGCCAATCCTCGGGATCATCCTGGGGGCCCTTGTCGAGAAGGGCGTCGAATTGTGGATCGCTCGAGGCGATCATCGGGTACAGGCGTACACCGAGTTGTCCGGCCTCGTCCCGCCCCCGATATAGGTCGAGTTCCCGTGCGCTGGCGCCCGCATCATGCACGCCGGTGATGCCGACTTCCTGAAGATGTTCAACGGCGGTATCGAAGGCCTGGGCCATTTCCTGTTGGCTGCGTTCGGGGATCTGATCGGTGATCAATTGCTGAGCATTGTCGATGAACACGCCGGTGGGATTACCGTCGTTGTCGCGCAGGATCTCGCCACCTTCCGGCGCTTGGGTGTCTTTATCGATACCCGCCAGTTCCATGGCCTTGCTGTTGACCCAGATGGCGTGCTTGTCGACCCGGCTCAACACGACAGGGCGCTCGGCAATCGTCGCATCCAGCGTCCTGGCGGTGGGAAATTCCTGCTCCTCCCACAGCACCTGGTTCCAGCCGCCGCCGCGAATCCACTCGAGATTGGAATTTTGTGAGGCAAATTCGGCCACTTTGTCCGCGCTCCTCTGGGCCGATTCGAGATCGCGCAGATCGACTTCCAGCAAGCTGTAACCCAGCGCCATGAAATGGCCGTGGGCATCGATCAGCCCTGGCAGAAGTGTCTTGCCTTCCGCGTCGAGGGTGCTCTCGGCTTGGGGATAGTCCGCGGCCAATTGTTCGCCGCCCCGGGCCACCACCTTGCCATCCTCGATAATCAGGGTAGAAAAGGTGACGAGCTGGCGATTGGCATCGAAACCATAGCCGTTGGCGTTGTCGACCACCGTGGTCTGCGCCTGGGCGGTAAGGGTAATGGTGGCGATGGAGAGAGATAGCAGGGTCTTTCTGAACATGGTATCCATTCCTTGTGGTTGTATTTGCAGCGGACGAACCAGCAGGGCTGCTACGCTATGCTTATGAACAGAGCGTGGCGGCAATGTGAGAATGCAAAAAATAGCATATGTCATGGCGTTGCCGATGGAAAATGAATGCCGGGTCGAATTCATGTCGGGAAGGCTGGGCGCAGACCCGGGAGTGGTGTAAATTGGAGTTGAATATTTCGAACACTCTTTGGCATGTCTCGCGCCCGAGACGCTGACCGGCGAGTAGAGCCAGAACAGAATGAGGAGAGAACGATGAGCGGATTCCAATGGGATGATGCATTGCTGCTGTCGCAGCAACTGACCGATGACGAGCGCCAGATCCAGGATGCTGCCCAGGCCTATTGTCAGGAGCGGCTGCAACCACGGGTGCTCGAGGCCTTTCGTGAAGAGCGCTTCGATCGCGAGATTCTCAACGAGATGGGTGAAATGGGCCTGCTGGGCGCGACGGTGGCTGAAGAATACGGTGGCTCCGCCATCGGCCATGTCGCCTATGGCCTGATCGCACGAGAGGTCGAGCGGGTCGATTCCGGCTATCGCTCGGCGATGAGCGTGCAGTCATCCTTGGTGATGCACCCCATCGAGGCCTACGGCAGCGAAGAGCAGAAACAGCACTATCTGCCCAAGTTGGCTACCGGCGAATTAGTGGGCTGTTTCGGCCTCACCGAACCGGATTCCGGCTCTGATCCGGCCAGCATGCGTACCCGAGCACGCAAGGTCGACGGCGGTTACCGTCTGACCGGCCAGAAGATGTGGATCACCAACAGCCCCATCGCTGACCTGGCCATCGTCTGGGCGAAATCCGACGCCCATGACGACAAGATCAAGGGGTTTATCGTCGATCGTGATGTCGAGGGCTTCAGCACCCCGACCATCCACGGCAAGATATCCCTGCGCGCCTCGATTACCGGCGAGATCGTGTTGGACGATGCCTTCGTCTCCGAGGATAAGTTGTTGCCCGAAGCCGCCGGCCTGGGTGGTCCTTTCGGTTGCCTCAACAAGGCGCGGTACGGCATTGCCTGGGGCGCCATGGGAGCTGCTGAATTCTGCTGGCATGCCGCGCGTCAATACACCCTGGATCGCAAGCAATTTGGTCGCCCTCTGGCCGCGACCCAGCTCGTTCAGCTCAAGCTGGCCAACATGCAGACCGAGATCAGCCTGGGCCTACAAGCCTGTCTCCAGGTCGGTCGCCTATTGGACGCCAAGCAGGGCACCCCGGAGATGATTTCGCTGATCAAGCGCAACAATGCCGGCAAGGCGCTGGATATCGCGCGAGTAGCGCGGGACATGCACGGCGGCAACGGCATCTCCGAGGAATACGGCGTGATCCGGCACATGGTCAACCTGGAAACCGTGAACACCTATGAAGGCACCCATGATATTCATGCGTTGATTCTGGGTCGGGCGCAAACCGGCATTCAGGCGTTTTTCTAAGCCTCATTGCAGATCAGTGTGATGCAGCAAATCTGTCGGAAAGGGTGGCGTAGGAGCGCAGATCCTCAGCGCGAAAGGCGCCGTCAGGCGTCAAGGACGAGACGGCGCCGTTCGCCCGATAAATCGGGCTCCTACGTCCCGCAGCCCTTACGGCAACCTGTGACGAATATTTTCTAAGCATAAGGGCACGCAGTGATGAACAAACCGCTTGAAGGCGTGCGCGTCCTGGATCTTTCCCGAGTGCTGGCCGGCCCCTGGTGCGGTCAGCAACTGGCGGACCTGGGTGCCGAAGTGATCAAGATCGAGCGTCCGGGCAGCGGTGACGATACTCGAACCTGGGGGCCGCCCTGGCTCTCGGGTACCCGGGAGTCGGCCTATTTTCTCAGCACCAATCGCGGCAAACGTTCCGTCGCGGTGAATCTCGCCGACCCGGAAGGGCAGGCGCTGATTCGCGAGCTGGTCGGCCAGTGCGACGTGGTGGTCGAGAACTTCAAGGTCGGTGGCCTCAAGGCCTATGGACTGGATTACGAGAGCCTGAAGGCGGTCAAGCCGGATCTGATCTACTGCTCGATCACCGGTTTCGGCCAGGATGGCCCCTATGCGCACCGAGCCGGGTATGACTTCATGATTCAGGGCATGGGGGGCTTGATGAGCCTGACCGGTCAACCGGAGGGCGCACCAGGGAGCGAACCCATGAAGGTCGGTGTCGCCCTGACCGATATCTTCACTGGCATGTATGCGGCGAATGCCATCATGGCAGCGCTGTTTCAGCGCGAGCGCACCGGGCAGGGAGGTCATCTCGATCTGGCATTGCTCGACGTGCAGGTAGGCGTATTGGCCAACCAGGCCCTCAATTACCTGACCAGCGGTATACCGCCGAAGCGCCTGGGCAACGCCCATCCCAATATCGTGCCCTATCAGGCGTTTCCCACCGCGGATGGCTATCTGATCATCACCGTGGGCAACGACGGTCAATTCCGACGGCTGTGTCAGGTGCTTGGCCGGCCACATCTGGCCGACGATGAACGCTTTGCCACCAACGCCTCTCGAGTCGAGCATCGCGAGCTGCTGGCGCCGGAGATCGCTGCCTGTCTGATGGGCGCGAATACGGATGATTGGTTGGCAAGCCTCGAAGCAGCGGGCGTGCCTTGTGGGCCGATCAATACCCTGGATCGGGTGTTCGAAGACCCTCAGGTACGTCATCGCGGCATGCAGTTGAGCATGACTCATCCCGAGTCGGGCGAAGTCGCGCTCGTGAGTAATCCTATTCGCATGGATGGACAGGCGCTCAATGCGGATCTTCCGCCGCCGACGCTGGGTCAGCATAGTGACGAAGTGCTCAAGACATTACTGAGAATGGATGATGAGGCCCTGGCTGAACTCAAACGAAAAGGCGTGGTTGGAAGTTACCCATAATTTGAAAATAGTTCGTCTATTCTTATATTGAGAATACGCCAAAGGATTGGTGGAAATATCCTGGCCACGGAGGGCTTCAAGATGAAGAAACGTATCAGCTTCTTCATTCACCATCAGGGGCGGGGCCATGCACGACGCGCCATGGCCATCATCCGCCGATTCTCGCCCGACAGGCCCGTCACGGTCATGACCGCGGATACGTCGCTGTTCGATGGTTTTGAGCGTGACATCGAACGGGTGGCATTGCCGAACATGATCGGCGCCGGGGTGGCGACGCCGGAACTCTTCGAGATCGCGACGACCCCTTCCGTCATGCATTGCGTGCCTCTTGGTGTGCGGGAGATGCGGCGCACCATGCGCTTGATCCTGGATCATCTGGACGACAGCGATGCGGGACTGTTCGTCAGCGATGTTTCCGCCGAACTGGTCTTGCTCTCTCGTATCGCCAGTGTCCCGGCGGTCAAAGTGCGCATGCATGGGGATCGTAGCGACCCCGGGCATTTGGCGGCCTATGAATGTTGCGTGGGGATGCTGGCGCCCTTCGATGAGCGTCTCGAGCAGGAGGACTACCCGGACTGGGCCCGGGCCAAGACCTGCTATACCGGCGGGTTGTGCACCAGCGACGATGCAGTGAAGGACAAACGCGCTGCTCGAAAGAAACTGGGTTTGCCCGAGGATCAGGAAATCATCCTCGTGCTTACCGGGGGTGGCGGTGCCGGAACGCCCTATGCGCCGTTGACCGTAGCAGCCCGGGCAGTGCCCCGGTCGCGAATGATCGTCATTGGTCCGGTGCATCGGGAAGGCCACGAGACGGATTTCGCCAATCTCGAGGAGCGTGGCTGGGTGTCGAACGTCACCGATTACCTGGTGGCCAGCGACATCGTGCTGGCCTCCGCCGGCGACAATACCGTGCATGAAATCGCCAAGATCGGCCGACCCTACATCTGCGCGCCGGAGTGGCGCTATTTCGGTGAGCAGGTGCGCAAGGCGCAGTGCCTGGCCTGCCTCGAGGCGGCTATCCATCTCGAGACCTGGCCTGGCGACATTGGCGCCTGGCAGGCCGTGTTCGCTCGGGCCAGGAAAATCGATATCGCCAACCTGCAGACGCTCTATTCGCCCGAAGCGGACCAGGTGGCCGCGCGCTGGCTTGAAGAGACCACCGATCGGCTCTGGAGCAACGAGGCGAAATCCGAGCCGGTAGTGAGTATCGCTCTGGGAAGAAGCTGAGGATCAACAATACAAGGCAGTGGGCGGCAATTCGGCCATGGCGATCTCCTCCTGGGTCGGGTAACGCAGTATCTCGATTCTTGCGGCATTCTCGTGCCAGTCGATCAGACCGGCATCGCGAAACTGGCCCAGCCAGTACTCCATGCACCAACGTCCCCACTGGCGATGAAAATGCCGCGCGTTGAGCAGGATATGCTTGAAGTGCTGGTAGGGTGGTGCAAAAAGTCGATGATGCTGGTGATAGGCCCGGGCCTTGGCGACCCAGAAGAAGGGCAGGCCGGTCCGGGCGAGACGCCAGGCGAAATCGGTCTCTTCGCCCCCGTAGCCCCGATAAGCCTCATCCATTCCCCCCGCACGGTGATAGCTTTCACGGCTCAGGGCGAAGGAAAGCCCCCAGAGGCTCCCCGGATCGGGCTCCGCCCGGGTACCGCTATCAGGAATCTGCGGTCGCGCCGGGTGTACCTGGCCCAGGCGGTCGAGTCGGGTGTAATCGAGTGGGCCGCTGTCGATGCTCCCCGCAGGCAGATAAAGCACTTCTCCGAGATAGAGTCCATCTTCGTCATCCAGTGCTTGCCGGTAGCTTTCGACCAGGGTCGGCGAGGGGATGCAGTCGACGTCGAGGAAAATTAGTTTCTCGTATCTGGCGGCGGCCGCAGCTTGATTACGTGCCCGTGCCAAAGGCATGGGGTCGCCCTCCACGTATCGAGTGCATATCGGAAAGGGCACCTTGGGCAAGCCCTGATGGGGCCGGGGTTGCATGTAGGCAATCACCAGTTCATCCGGCGGCAGGGTCTGTGATGCCAGCCCATGCAGGAGGTTGACGAGTTGTTCCCGCCGCCCCCGCACCAGCGTCAACACACTCACCGTCATCGTCCATTCCTCTGCTGACGGAAATAGGTCACGCCTTCTATCACGCCCCGGGAATAGCTTGATTTGGCCAGATAGGCATGGGCCAGGCCTGGGTCGCTCACCAGCTTGTCGGAGAAATTGGCCACGATGATCGAGCAGGGCATGGCACGCAGCATTTCCACATCGTTACCGGAATCGCCGGCCACGAAAATCGCCTCCTTGGGTAGGCCGTAGCGTTGCCGAACATGCTCCACCGCGGCCCCCTTGGAGGCCCGGGCAGGGAGGATGTCCAGGTAGCGTCCGTGGCTATGCACCACGGTACAGGTCAGGCCTCTCTCTTCCAGCAGGGCGCGTATTCGTTCGGCCAGCGTCGTTTGCCCCTTGGTCAGGTAACTGAGCTTGAAGCGCCTTTGCTCGAGAGGGCCCTGGGGTTTCACATCGGGTAGGTTCGCCAGTAGGTCGGCGATTTCATCATGGCGCCAACCCTCAGCGATGACCTTCGACCAGGAATCGTCCCGTTGATAGGTCGTTCCATTATCCGCCAGGAAATAGATCTCGGTGCCCACGGAGGTAATCAGGACCTCCGGGTAGGGCGTGCCCTCCATGCCGAGAATGGCCAGGGCGCTATGCAGGCTTCTTCCCGTCGCCACACCGAATCCCAGCGAGTCTTGTCCGCTGCGCCACTGGCAGAATGTCGAAGCCGAGTCTGGAGTGCCCAGCAGGGTGTTGTCGATATCGGTGATCAGGAAGCTGTCGAACCGGGAAGAAGGGCCCGGCTTGCTGCAAAGCCTGTCGAGGAGCTCATGGTACTGACTCACGTGGGCCTGCCAGTCGAAGGCGCTTACCGCAAGAGCCCCCCCTTTGGCATAACGTTGCCAGCATGTCTCGCTGGAGAGGAGTTCGAGAGCGGCGTCGCGAATGCTGGCGGTCGAGTGAGGATCGATCAGGATTCCATTTCGGCACCGCTTGATGATGTCGTTGGGACCGCCACTTTCCGTGGCAATCAGGGGCAGCCCTGCGGCAGAGGCCTCAAGGAGGGTCAAGCCGAAGGGCTCGTTGAAGGCTGGGTTGATGAAAATACCACGGCGCAGCCGGGCATAGGCATAGATGGCGGGAACATCCGCGGATTCGTGGTGCTTGGGATAGGCGACCTTGCCATACAGATCGTACTTGTCGATCAGGTATAGAATCTCTCGAAGGTTGTTGCCAATCTCGGGTTCCAGGTTGTCGATATCGTCGCGGGTCCCGGCGATGAGTACCAGGTTGGCCTTTTCCTGCAATGCTGGCGACTCGCCATAGGCCTTGATCAGAGTGGCGAGATTCTTCTTGGTCACCGGGCGTGCGATGGCCAGAAGTGGGGGCTTTTGAGGGTCGACAAGAAAACGCTCGATCGCGCGATCGACCCGGTCGCATGTCCTTGCATCCTGGAATGCCTCGAGGTTGCTGCCCGGAGCGATGACCCGAATCTTCCCCGGGTCGTAGTGGGTATAACCGGCATACTGCACTTCCGCTTCGTCGCGGCTGCTGGCGATGATCAGGTTCGCCTCCTGCAACGCCCGCTCTTCGAAGGCGATGCGCCGCTCGAGCGCTTCGAGTTCTTCCCGGGCGGGAGTGGTATGGCAGCGCTTGAAGGCTTCGCGTTTTACTCGACCCAGGGAATGGGCCGTGAATACGAAAGGAATGCCATGCCGCTGCTTGATGATCGCTGCCACCTCGGCGGCATCGGCGTAGTGGGCGTGAATGATGTCCGGTTTACGATCCTGGGACTGGATATGCCCATCCAGCGCGTCGGTGAACGAAGGCAGTTCCGTCCATAAGGCTTCTTTGGAAAGATAACCCGTAAAGGCAGTGCGAAAACGCAGGATGCGGGTCTTGTCATCGATGGCTTCGCAGGGGGAGGCATAGTCTTGTGAATAGCCACCCACGAAGGCGCGGGTGACGATATCAATGCGTTCCACGGAGGGGTCCCGAGCAGACGCTTCGACGAGTTCCAGCAGATAGCGGATGTGCCCGCCGGTATCCGCCGTCAGCCCGTATTCGACTCGAGAGCCACGTAAACACCCTTGTAGCGCGATATGCAATATGACCATATGCTCACTTCCATGTTCGGGGGATCTCCTTGCGCTCCCCGTTAAACGCCCCATCCCAAGGCGAGTACCACGATGTCATTGCGCATAGCACAAGTCGCTCCAGTCATCTTTCCCGTTCCTCCGGTCCATTACGGGGGGACGGAACGCATCGTCCACGACTTGACCGAAGCGCTGGTCGCCCTGGGACACGATGTCACCTTGTTTGCTTCCAGCGATAGCCAGACGTCCGCCACACTGGTCTCCGCGCTTCCGAGTCTCGCCAGCCTGCAAGCCGACGAAGGCGAGCTGCCGCCCGGCACTCCCGGGGTTCTGGAAGCAGCGTTATTGGATAAATTACGAGTATCGATGAGGGAGTTCGATATCCTGCATTGCCATGGCGAATTTTTTCATGCGCCTTTATTAGGGAAGCTTCGCAATCGGAGTCTGACGACGATTCACTGGCGCGTCGATGAGCGTGACCGCCAATGGTTCTTTTCTTGCTTTCCCGATCTTCCGGTAGCGGCGATTTCCCACTCCCAGGCGCAAGGAATTCCCGACAGCAACCGTGCGGGGGTCGTTCATCACGGGCTGGATCCCAGGCGGTTTCGCTTCGTACCGCAAAGCGAGGGGTATCTGGCCTTCGTTGGTCGTATGACCGATCAAAAGCGCCCGGACAGAGCCATCGAGATCGCCCGTGCCACTGGCAAGCCCTTGACGTTGGCCGGCGGTATCGATGTCGGCAATCCCGGCTACTTCGATAATTGCGTCAGGCCGCGATTGAACGATGATATTCGTTATGTCGGCCCGGTGGATGACCACCAAAAGTCGGTACTGCTGGGGCAGGCCGAGGCGCTGCTGTTTCCGATCGACTGGCCGGAACCCTTTGGTCTGGTGATGATCGAGGCGATGGCCTGTGGTACGCCGGTCATCGCCTGGCGCAATGGTGCCGTCGAGGAGATCGTCGAACATGGGGTGAGTGGCTATATCGTGGAGAGCCTGGAAGAGGCCTGCTGGGCGGTGGAGAGCATCGGTGCTCTGGATCGGAGGGTAGTGCGGGAGCGTTTCCTGGCACGCTTCACCCGCGAGCGTATGGCACGGGACTATGTGGCGCTCTATCGACGGCTGCTCGCCAACGCCTAGACGTCGGGATCACCCGGTCATGCGATCAAATCACCTTCTTGCGCAGCCAGGCCGCCAACGCCTCACCGGCGATCACCAGCACGATGATGGCCAAGAGGATGGTGGCCACGGTGCGCCAGTCCAGCATGTCGATGGCCCCCTGCAGAATCACCCCGATGCCGCCGGCGCCAACCAGCCCAAGCACCGTGGATTCACGCAGGTTGATGTCCCAGCGCAGAATGCTCACGGCGAAGAAGGTCGGCACCACCTGAGGCACGATGGCATAGAGGATCACCTTGGCCCGGGAAGCACCGGTAGCCTCCAGCGCCTCGACCGGGCGCCGGTCGATCTCCTCGATGGCCTCGCCGATCAATTTGCCGAGAAATCCCAGGGAGCGGAACATGATGGCGACGATGCCGGCGAGCACCCCGGGGCCGAAGATCGCCACGAACAACAGCGCCCAGATCAAGGTATTCACCGAACGACTGGAGACCAGGATGAAACGGCCCAGCCACAGGGTCGCCCGGTTGGGCGTGGTGTTCTGGGCCGAGATGTAGGCCACCGGCAACGACAGGAACACGGCGAAGAACGTGGCGATGGTGGCGATGTTCAAGGTCTCGATCAACGCCCAGGTGATGGCGCCGATGGAGGAGACATCTGGTGGCACCATGCGTCGGAACAGATCGCCGATCTGGTTGGGCGCATCCCACACCCAAGGCCAGATGATGTCGATGGTGGTCAAGGACCATGCTGCCGCTCCTGCGATCAGGAGCATGCCGGCCAGGCGTCCCCAGCGTTGACGCCGGGTATGGCGTGACCAGGCGCGATCCGCAATCGACTCTTTCATAAGATATTTCTCTTTACCAGATATTCTTCCGGATGCGCCCGCTGATCGCTTCGCTGACCAGGATGACGGCGATGATGACCAGGGTGATCGCCAGCGCGAAATCGTAATCGTAGCGTCCGAAGGCATTCATCAGTGTCGAACCGATGCCGCCGGCGCCGACAATGCCGACCACCGCGGAAGCGCGCAGGTTGCTGTCCAACTGATAGATCGACAGGCCAATCTGGCGCGGCATGATCTGCGGCAGCACGGCAAACTGCAGCACGGTGAACGAGCCGGTGCCGGTGCTGCGCAGGGCCTCTACCTGGCCCCAGTCGATCTCCTCGATGCGCTCTGCGAGCATCTTGGCGACGAAGCCGATGGAATAGATGGTCAGGGTCAGGATGCCTGCCACCGGGCCGAAGCCCACGGCCTTGACGAACAGGATGGCGACGATGACCGGGTGGAAGCTGCGAGCCACGATGATCAAGGTGCGACCCAAGAGATAAATCGGGAGAGGGGCGATATTGCGTGCGGCCATGAAGGCGATTGGCACACTCAGCGCCAGCCCGAGCAGGGTGGCGAGAATGGCGATCTGCAGGCTCTCCAGAAAACCTTTCAGCAGCAGACCACCGCGATCGAAGTTGGGTGGAAAGGCGCCACCGAAGATACGCGCGGCACGCTCCATGCCTTCGCTGATGCGTGCCCAGTCGAAGGGCAGGGTCGTGATTGCCCAGGCAGCGTAGATCACAAAACCGATCACGAGTCCCCAGCGCAGCCAGGGGTTGGTTATGAAGGGCGCCTTGCGCCACTGGCGTGGGGTTGTTGCCGTCGTCATGTCGCTGCTCATGTCGCCACCTTGCCGGCACTCGAACCATGAGCGGATTCTTCCTTGTCTTCTGACGTGCCGCTATACACCGAGTCCATGGCGTCCTGATCCAGATCGTCAGGGACGCCATCGAAGATGATGCGTCCGAAGCGCATGCCGACGATACGCTGGGTGAACTCCTTGGCTTCGCTGACGTTGTGAATATTGATCAACACCGGCAAGTGCAGTTCGTCGGCCAGGCGCTGCAGCAACTCCATGATCTGGCGTGAGGTGACCGGATCCAGGGAGGCGGTGGGTTCGTCCGCCAGCAGGATGTCCGGATCCTGCATTAGCGCGCGCACGACGCCGACACGCTGGCGCTCACCCCCGGAGAGCTCATCGGCGCGCTTGTTGGCGTAATGAGCAATGCCTACCCGTTCCATGAGTTGGAAGGCGCGTTCGATGTCCTCTGCCGGGTAGCGACGCAGCGCGGCGCGCCAGTAGGGAATGTAGCCCAGGCGTCCGCACTGCACGTTTTCCATCACCGTGAGTCGATCGACCAGATTGAAACCCTGGAAAATCATGCCGATGCGCCGGCGTGCCTTGCGCAGGCCATCTCGCTTGAGCGTGGTGAGTTCCAGATCGTTGAGCACGATGCTGCCCGAGGTCGGCTCGACCAGACGGTTGATACAGCGCAGCAGCGTGCTCTTGCCGGCGCCGGAGGCGCCGATGATCGAGACCACGGACTCCCCCGGCACCTCCAGATCGAGATCCTTCAGTACCGGTTCGCCATTGCCGTAGCGCTTGACCAGGCGGGTAATGCGAAGCATTGGAAATTGCCTTATTCAATATTTTCGCGAGTATAGGTAATCCCGTTCGCTTCCTGAATGTCGCGGATGACCTCCCAATCCTCCTTGTAGCTGATGGGCACGAACTGCGTGACCCCGGTGAATTCTTCACCTAGCGCTGTGCCCTGGAAGTCGAAGCTCATGAAGGCGTCTTTGATCTTCTCGGCAAGCTCTGGCTTGAGATTGTGCGCATAAGTGTAGGAGGTGGTCGGAAAGCGTTTGGACTCGAAGACGATCTTGACCTCTTCGGGATCATAGAGGCCACGATCGGCCATGCGATCGACCACTTCCGAGGCCACCGGAGCGGCGTCGTAGTCCCCGGCCACTACACCGAGCATGGACTGATCGTGGGAGCCGGAATAGACCACCTCGTAGTCCTCGCCGGGGACGATGCCCTCCTTGGGGAACAGTGCTCGCGGCGCCTGGTTGCCGGAGTTGGAAGTGGGCGAGGTGTGGGCGACACGCTTGCCCTCGAGATCCTTCAGCTCATCGATCCCGCTATCCTTGCGGGTATAGACCTGCAACGTGTAACCGAAATTGCCGTCTTCGGACCCCATGATGGCGAAGGGAACGGCGCCGGCCAGGTTGACGGCGAAGGGCGTCGGGCCGGTGGAGAAACCCGCGATATGGATGCGATTGCTGCGCATGGCCTCGATTTCGGCAGAGTTCGATTGCACCGCAAAGAAGCGCACATCCTTGCCGGTCTCCTCGGACAGGTGCTCGATGAACGGCTCCCAGATATCGGCGTAGATCGCCGGGTCCTCGACCGGGGTGTAGGCAAAGACCAGCGTATCCGGATCGAGCAGTTTGGAGGGGTCGCTTGGCGTATCCGCGACCAGGTCGTTGTTGGCGTCACAATACATGGGGGCCAGGGCGCCGCGGTTGGGGCATTCCTCTTCGGCGGCCATGACATTCGCAGCGGGCACTAGCAGTGCGGCAATGGCGGTGCCTAATGTCAGTCGGCGGATATGTTGAATTTGGTCACGGAGTAGGGTCGAGTTGAACGTCGGGTTCGACATGGCGAGAGCTCCTTGTTCCCTTATTGGGGTTATTATCGGGCTGGGCTTTTACAGCATTCTTGAATGAGAATAAGCAGTAACGCCAACGACTTCAATCAACACAAGGGTGTATAGACGTCCCTGAATCGACCAATAAGCATCTTCCCAAGCTCAAGTCTTGCTAAACCTGGAGAAAAACACCATGCATCGCTTCGCCGACGCTGACCCCGAATTATTGGCCCGGATCGATGTCGTGCTTACCGATGTCGACGACACCCTGACTCGCCACGGCAAGCTGGCGCCGGCTACCTTGGGTGCCATGGCGGATCTGATGGCCGCAGGGATTCGGGTGGTCCCCGTCACCGGGGGCTGCGCCGGCTGGTGCGACCACATCGTTCGCGCCTGGCCGGTAAGCGCCGTCATCGGTGAAAGCGGGGCGTTTCATTTTCATTTGAATGAGCGCGGCCGGCTCGAACGATACTTCATCCGGCCTTTCGATGAACTACAGGCGGAGCAGCAACGATTACTGGCGATTGCCGAACAAGCACTAAAGCAAGTACCCGAGGCTCGGCTCGCCGCGGATCAGCCCTATCGTCTGGTCGATGTGGCCATCGATCATGCCCAGGATGTGGGGCCCTTGAGTAGCGAACAGGTCGCAACGCTCATCACGCTGTTTCAAGAAGCCGGTGCAAGCGCCCGAGCCAGCTCGATCCATGTCAATGCCTGGTTCGGCGACCATGACAAGGCCGCCATGGCGAGGCGTCTGCTCGAGGAAGATCTAGGGCTGGATGTCGAGGATTGGCCCCTGCGCGTGCTGTTCATCGGTGATGCGCCCAATGATGAGCCGCTGTTTCGAGATATCTCCTTGAGTGTGGGTGTCGCCAATATCGTTCCGCATCTCGACAAGCTGACCCAGGGTCCACGCTGGCTATGCGAGGCCAGTCATGGCGAAGGCTTTGTCGAGATGGCGCAAGGCCTATTGGCCGCCCGATTACGACCTTTTAATTAATGTCGCTTGCGAAAAATGTGTCATTCTATAAAACAAGTCACGACGGTGACAGATTGATGACCAGATGAAGAAATCTGGTCAGGGGTCATAGGCCTGCACGCATGAAAACAAGATCGAATTCCCTCAAGAATTGGCTGAGTGGGTATCTACGTCCATGAATGTCGACGCCATCTTCGAGGCATTGATCGCCTGGCACGCCTTGGGCGTAGTGATCGTGCTTGGGTTGTTGATATTGATCGTCTCGACCCGTTCGACTTGGGCCATTGTGCTGGGTGCTCTTGGCTTCGTCTACACCCTTTTCTGGGGCGTGTGGCGGGTGGCGGACATGATGACCGGAGTGGGCATCAATCAATCCGTCATCTTTCATTTCTTCAGTGGCACCGAGGGTGCGGATTACACTCAGTTCTGGCGAGAAATCGTCGTATTCACGGCGTTTGTCAGTCTGGCGGTGCTGTTTCTTCTGCTCCCGTTAATCACTACCTGGCAGCGACGCCGGTCTCAGTACATCGAGCCACCCCGTCCCGGTCGTTTTGCGGTGCACGGTTTGATGGCGTCGTTGACTCTGGGGGTTCTGCTGGTGGGCGCAGGCTGGTTGGCGTCACCTTGGCACCAGAACATCGTCGCGCTGACCCATACCTACTCGACACTCGATGACGATCAGGAACGTCGGCTAGAGGCGCTGTACAATACCGACCGGCGGTCGCTGAGTCGTGACAAGAACCTGGTCGTGCTCTACCTGGAGAGTGTCGAATCGACGTACTTCGATGAGCGTCTGTTCCCTGATCTGTTACCGCAGTTACAGGAATTACGCAGCGAATCTGCCTACCTTTCCGGCATCGAGCAGACCCCGGGTGCCGGCTGGACGATTGCGGGGCTCGTGAATACCCAATGTGGCCTGCCGCTGGTCACGCCGGGAGCGGGTGCCAACGAGATGGGCAAGGTGGCCCACTTCCTGCCCAAGGCAAAGTGCTTTGCCGAGTATCTTGGCGAAAACGGCTTCGATACGGTTTATATGGGAGGTTCTTCCGCGAAATTCGCCGGGAAGGGGCGCTTCCTGGAACAGCACGGTTTCGATACCGTGCGGGACAAGCACTATTTCAAAGAGTGGCAACAGACCAAGGGCAAGTTTGCCGTCTGGGGCGCCTACGACGACGAAGTGCTGGAAAGTACCTATGCAGAATTCGTCGAACTCTCGAAGAAAGAAACACCCTTTGCGCTTTTTGCGCTGACCATGGACACCCATCATCCGCACGGCCACATCTCGCCCAGCTGCCAGGAGGTGCGCTACCGGGACGGTGACATCAAGACGCTGAACGCCTTGCGTTGCGCGGATCGGCTGGTATCGCGTTTCATTGAAAGGGTGCGCCATTCGCCTTATTACCAGAATACGCGGCTGGTCGTGCTCTCGGATCATCTGGCCATGGTCAACGATGCTCAGGAGATCATTGAGCAGGCGGATAAACGGGAAAATCTGCTGATGGTGTTCGACAGCGATGTAGCCCCAGGGGAGCGCAGGGTACAGGGGACCATGCTCGATGTCGGTGCCACCCTCATGAGTTTGATGGGGGCGGATAAGACCGCACTGGGGTTCGGGCGCTCGCTACTCGAGCCGGAGCCCGCCAGTGCGCCAGCCTATACCAAGGATTACTACACCAGCGGCGACGTAACACCCTACCTGAGCTTTGCCCGTGGCTTGTGGGGCATGCCGACGGTCAGCGGAGAAATCAGAAGCAGTGGCCACGAAATCCTGTTGGGTGACAACCGGCTCGAGGCCCCTTTCTTCTCCGTTCTCAACGAGCACAACAAGGTCGTGGAGCTCTATTTTCAGAACTTTGCCGAGCATCTGGATGGGCTCAAAGAAGGGGCGCGTTATCTGTATGCTCTTGAGTGCCAGGAGTCTCGAGAAGCAATTGCTGGAGTATGCCTCGTATCGGGACTGAAAGGCGCGGGAGAACGCGTCTTTCCTTCGTCGGAGCTCATCAATGGTGTTCTTGCCTCTGAGGTTTTGTAAGTCTGCCAGAAAGATCGAAAAGCGATGGTGCTTTATTTAAAAGTGCTTTAAAGCAAAAAAGAGAGAACCGGCAAACGGGTTCTCTCTTGAAATAGAACTATATCAAAAATCGCTTATTAGACTCCTCTCGACGGCGGGTTGCCAGAACCCATATCGGTTCTTGAAATATCTTGCTCCGTTGGCCTGGTCGGGCTTGATGGCGACGCCTGGGATGGATTGCCGGGTGTGCTGACCCCGGGTGTACCTGAACCCCCCGGGGTGCTCTGAGAACCAGAGCCCGCTGGAGCATTCTGTTTTGCCTGTTCAGCCTTGTCCTGTACCTTTGCCTGGGCCTTGTCGGCATGCTTCTGACCTTCCTCGGCGGCACGATCGACCAGCTTGTCCCGGGTATCGCCGAACCGCTCATTCTCAAAGCGCGTGGACGGTAACAGGCTTCCGATTGCGGCGCCAATGGCGACGCCCAAGGCCGCCGTCACCAGAGGATGCTCCTGGATGAACTGCGTGGTTTGCTGTCCTGCATTCTGAGCGCCTTGAGAGGCACCGCGCAGGGCGGAACGCGAGCCGCTTTTCATCCTCGCCGTACCATCACGCATGCTATTCGACATGTCCTGGGCACGGCCTTTCACACCGCTCGATATGTGTTGCGCCTTTTCCTTGGCACCGCTCATCCGATCCTTGCCTTGACGATCATCGTAGTCCGTATCTCCCACGGCGCCAGTCGTATACGCAGCCGGCGGCACGCGGGTCGTCGTCGGTGCGGTCGTGCCGGTGGTCGGCGGAACGCTAGTGGAAGAAGGTACTGACGATGTCGGTGGTACCCGAGTGGAGCCAGTGGCTGTGCCGGTAGGCGCCGGACGCGTGGTCATGGGATAGTGTCGGCTGTCCTCGTAGCCATGGATATCAACGTCATCATGGTGTTGGCGACGTGAATACTTGTCGGGGTTGCGCTGGGCCATCATCAGCCAGCCCAGGCCAACGCCGGTAAGCACAAAAGGCACCGGATTGTTCTTGATGGTATCGCTCAGGTTGGAAGCAAATTCATTGGCCCCTCCACTGCGCACATAGTCGAGCGTGGTGTCTATCAATCGCTGAGGCGAGATCTTCTCTTCGAGTTCGTGCAGAGTGCGATCCAGCCGTTCGCGATTCCCTTCGATATCGGATTCGATCTCTTCGGGCTTACGGGTGTCCTGATTATCCTGGTTATCGCTCATTTTTCAGCTGCTCCTTAGCCTGGCCTTTGTGATGTTGTGCCAAATCCTTGTCATATTGAACGCTGGAGATAGTGCGTTGAGGCATCAGGTTCGTGGCCTTGAGTTTCTTCTTACCGCCCTGCAGCATGATGAACCCGATAATGACGACGATGACGCCCACGATCAGCGCAGAGAGCCAAGGCGTCTGAAGTACCGTATCCAGTCCGAACACCGCTGCGGCGAGCAGTACCAGAAAACCGCACATGAGCACCGCGCCGGCCGCTGCAATGGAGCCGATACCGTTACCCACCTGGGAGACCTTCTGTGCCATTTCCGCCTTGGCAAGATCGACTTCGTTACGCACTAACGCCGTGACTTCATTCGTCAGGCTCGCGATCAAGGACCCGAAAGACGAAGTGTTCTCTCTCGTCGTGTTTCTGTTGTCTGTATCCATGCTGTTAGCCTCCCTGGCTGGTAGAGCTGAGTTGTTTGCGCTTGCCGGTTTCTCTATCAGGCGAACGTATCAAGCTTCAATAAGGACTCGAACCAGGCGAGCCGCTCGGCGCACCCGGTGTCGTACTGCCGGCACCCGGGGTCGTATTGGCAGTGCCAGGCGCAGACAAGGTAGACGATCCGGAATAGGACGCGTTCGACGGGCTATGTTGCTGCGAGCTATTCAAGAAGCGCGCCAGGAAGAAGCCGGCCGCGATCGCACCGCCCAGGAACACGGCGGGTTGACGACGGCTATAGTCCTGTAGCTGATACATCAGGGTGTCCAGGTTCTGTTCACGCAATCGCTGGGAAATAGCGTCCGTAGCCCTGGCGATATTATTGGCGTAACCAGAAAAATAACGCTGATCCTGTGCCTCGAACTCTTTCGCCATCTTGCGAAAGACCGTCGATAGGCTTTCCGCTTGATCCGCTGCCACGCCTTTCTGATGATCGAACATGCCTTCGGCCTGAGCACGTGCCGCATCCCTGACTTCGTCGGCAGTCTGGCGACCTTTTTCCTTCATGTCATCGTGATGCGAAGTAGCCGTGCCGGTAGATGTGCTACCCGAAGAAGACGTGTTTGGAGTGGTGGGGTTTTCTGGATTGGTCATGCGGCATCTCCCTATTTAACCCATGTTAAAAAAGCCGAAATCGACTATTTCAACTGACCATGTGATTCCATGTCACATCTTCAAAATGTAGTTCTCATTTATAGACTGTCAATGGAAATATGGGATGTGATTTTGATGTTAATCTCGGATGTTAACCTAGGTAAAAGTTCTTGAATTGGGAGAGTAAATTGCCAGGAAAGAAGGGAAGGGGGTGATAGGAATAATGGAGAAAATAACGAGGAAATGAGTATGCCGGTCACCCGGCATACTCTTGAAGCCGATCGCTTAGAACTCCTCCCATTCCATCTCGTCGGACGTCGCAGGTGCCTTTTTGGCGGCATCCTGCTTGCTGGCGCTCGATACCTGCTTGCTTGTCGCAGACGGCAGGGCATGTGGCGCCTTCTGGGCAGGAGCGATAGCGGTAGATCTCTTGGCCGTACTGTCGCTAAGGCGGAAGATCGACATGGCCGCTTCGAGCTGCTCGGCCTGCTCCTCGAGTGAGGAGGCAGCTGCTGCTGCTTCCTCGACCAGGGAAGCGTTCTGCTGAGTCACCTGATCCATCTGAGTGATGGCCTGATTGACCTGTTCGATGCCGGAACTCTGCTCCTGAGAAGCGCTGGAGATCTCGTCCATGATGTCGGTGACACGGCGCACGGATTCAACGATGTCGCGCATGGTGCCGCCGGCGCTTTCGACCAAGGCTGATCCTTGATCGATTTGCAAGGCGGATGCTTCGATCAATGCCTTGATCTCCTTGGCGGCGTCCGCACTGCGGCTGGCCAGATTGCGCACCTCGGAAGCCACCACCGCAAAGCCTCGGCCCTGCTCGCCGGCCCGGGCTGCTTCCACCGAGGCATTCAGCGCCAGGATATTGGTCTGGAAAGCGATGGAGTCGATGACACCGATGATATCGGTAACCTGTTTGGAGCTGGCTGCGATGCCGCGCATGGTAGTGGTGACTTCATTAACCACCTCGAACCACCTCGCCACCCCGAGTCGCGGTAGTGGACGCCTCTTTCGCTAACGTGCTGCCCTGACGAGCATTGTCGGCGTTCTGCTTCACCGTGGTCGTCAGTTCTTCCATGCTGGCAGCCGTCTCCTGAAGTGCCGCCGCTTGCTCCTCGGTTCGTGAAGAGAGGTCGGTATTGCCGCTGGCGATTTCCCGCGACCCGATATGAATCGAGCCGCTGCTGTTGCGTACCGTCGAGACGGTCTTGGTCAAACCATCCTGCATGTCGCGCATCGCGGAAAACAACTGACCGATCTCGTTGCGGCCATAATCCTGGACCTTATGAGAAAGATCGCCCCCGGCAATGCGGCCGAAATGTTGCACTGCCTCCTGCAAGGGGCGGATGACCATGCGGATCATGCCGGTACGGACGAGCAGAACGATTGTGCCGGCCAATACCAGGACTATCAGCATGATGATCTCGGCGGTGTCGGTCTGCTCGGCATACCCGTTCATGAAGGTGCTGATGCGCTCCTCAACATAGTCCATCAATTCTCGGCTGACTTGACGGAATTCTGCCCCAGCCGCATCAATATTAGGTTTCAGGGTGGCGTACGCAGTGAGATTGCCTCGCTCCAGGGCTTCTATCTGGTGCAGGAGTCCATTATTGACGAGTTCATTGTAAGCTGCCTGAATTCGCTGTTCGAACTGACGACCCTGTTCTGAGTTTTTAGGTGTCTCCAGATAGCGGGTAAACAGCATCTCGGTACGCTGCAAGATGGCTTGGGCCTCTGCAAGTGATGCTTTAGCTTCATCGCTTTCGCCTCGACTCATACGATCGACGAATTCCTGCATCGCTATTTGTGCATTGGCGATATTCACCCGGGTGCGGTTGATGGGCTTGAGTAGCCCCGCGTTCAAGCGATCGACATTGGCAATGGCCCTTTGTCCTTGCTGATTGGACATGTAACCCAGTCCGGCGACCCCTAGCCCGGATATTGCACCGGGCTGGTCAGCAGCGCCCAGATTCCGAGGGCGCGGGCCGTTGCCGCGCCCAAGCCTCTAATTTGATGGTTTTTTGATCAGTTCTTTGGTTTCAGAAC
>NZ_JBNCAN010000025.1:0-65524 GCF_049808615.1 Halomonas sp. GXIMD04776
ACTATATTGAGGGCTTTTATAACAGCCAACGGCTGCACAGTGGCCTGGGCTATCGGACTCCGTTAGAGTTCGAAGAGATTAGCTGATGGAGCGTGTCCATTTTATTGGGGGAACTCCACTGCCAAACCGCTACGCGCTTTGTCAGCCACTGATGCGGGGCGCTAAGCATAGGAATCACTATGAGTCTCGGCGAAATATTAGCTCTGTTTGCAGCGATGGTAACTTTAGCGCTAGTTCCTAGCACTAGCGTCGCCTTGGTCGTTGCTCGCTCTTCGTCCGCCGGATTCTCAAACGGCAGTGCCGTTGCGGCCGGAATTGTAGTCGGTGATCTTGTCTTTGTGTTTTTAGCTGTTTTTGGAATGGCTGCGTTGGCAGAAGTTATGGGCAGCTTTTTCTTGATACTGAGATATTTGGCAGGTGCATATCTGATTTGGTTTGGCATAAGTCTAATGAGATCGAAAACTTCATTGTCGGTGGAGGACTCTGGCCGGTCAGCATTCAAATTATCAGCAAGCTTTCTCTCTGGGTTGCTCCTCACCCTTGGTGATGTCAAAGCTATATTTTTCTACGCGAGTCTGCTCCCCGTTTTTGTTGATTTGGCCACTATTAGGGCTTTGGATGTAGCAATAATTTCAGTTTTAACCGTTGTCGCAGTTGGTGGCGTCAAATTGGGCTATGCATATTTTGCAGTGGCCGTTGCGTCATTCGCCACGAGCCTTAGAGCAGAACGAGCAGTTAAGGCTTCGGCTGGTGGGCTTCTGGTTGGAGCAGGTTCGTACCTGATAGCAAAGGCTTAACAATCACAATCACAGCCTACTACATTGCGGCTTCGCCTCCATTTCGCAGCTGCGCGTGCTGTTGGCGTTAAATTGTTTGGCACACCTTTCTGGACTATGATGTAATACATTGCAGTCATCAGATTAGAGGATACACCCATGAGTGTCACTACAGTCCGCCTTCAAGCAGAAGTTGAGCAACATCTTGATGCGATCGCCAGCAGGCTCCACCGGAGCAAAGGCTGGGTGATCAACCAGGCATTGTCGGAATACATAGCAAAGCAACAGCTTGAGCAAGAGCGTTGGAAGCAAACGCTGGAGGCAATGGAGTCTGCAACCCAAGGTAAGGTGGTTGATGCCAGCGAAGTTCATGGCTGGCTCAATAGTTGGGGAGCTGAAAACGAGCAGGATGCACCGAGGTCGGGTAAGTGAAACTGGCTTACACGGACGAAGCCATTGAAGATTTGAAGCGCCTCAGGGAATTCATTGCGATCCACAACCCGTCAGCGGCAGCCAGGATAGCCATTGAGCTGGTTGGTAAAATCGAGTTGCTACCAGATTTCCCCAAAATCGGCACACCAGTTGAAATGGCTCCGGTACCTGACTCTGTTCGAGATATGGTTTTCGGTAAATATGTCGTTCGATATTCGGTTCATACCAGTACCATCATCATTCTTCGGGTATGGCATGGTCTGCAGGGTGAACGATAGCAATTTAACCAGCCGCGACACTCGGATGCCTTTGTTTCCGCTCGCTACGTCAAAGTCACCGGTGCGCTTCGCGTTAGCAGTTCCAGCTTCTTTTCAGACTTTGCGATTTGAGTAAAAAAAGTATAGTTTATACTCACGAATGAGTTTGAATTCGACGAAGCCAAAAGTCAGGCCAATTTGGATAAGCACGGAATTGATTTCGTGGCCGCACAAGAGCTGTGGAAAGATCCGTATCTGCTGGAAATCCGCGCAAAATCAGAGGATGAGCCAAGGTTCGCTCTGATAGGCAAGATTGGCGAAAAACACTGGTCGGCTGTCGTCACGTACAGGAAAGGTCGTATCCGTCTGATTTCAGTCAGGCGTTCCCGCAAGAAAGAGGTTGAGTTCTATGAAAGCTAAAGACTTCGATAGAAAATTTGACGCAGGCCAGGAGGACATTATTGAAGACCTTGACCTGTCCACAGCCCGTCGTACCAACCTGGAACAAAAACGAATCAACGTGGATTTTCCTGCTTGGGTCGTAGAGTCGTTGGATCGTGAGGCTGCGCGTATTGGGGTTACCCGCCAATCAATCATCAAGGTGTGACTGGTTGAGCGCCTTCAAGCAGAATCTACTAACAAACCGCTCAATGGTGACGACGCAGGCGACGCACATTAGCGGAGCGCTGAAATAAATAAAAAGTCAAACAATATGGGATGTGGAAGCGCCTAGAATTCTTAGACCAAGGCGCCACTCAGCCTTGGCAACCGTGATTCGTAATAACCTACCGATTTCAGAAGCTCGGCGTCCGCTGCCGGGTGGAAATGGTACTTCACCCAATCAGTGCTCTTGCCTTCCTCAATACTTCATCGCCCGGAACCGCTTTAACGCTGCCACCGTCCAATTCTCTTGCCCTGCGCTGCGCTTGTGTCAACCATGCTGCGCGAAGTTCTTCGGAAGATGGCGAATCCAGGCTGAACACCAACTGCCGAAACAATTCGGTGCGCTCTTCCTCTGAAAGGGGCAGAACCTCGGCTTCGATTTGCTGGAGATCCATGGGGAAACCCTTTCTTTTGCATGCAGCTAGATTCTGTCATGGGTGCAGGTGGGGGGCTGCATTCAGATTGTGCGCACAAGAGACGACCAGCGACTTCGCGTTGAGGGCGGCTGGTGAGTGGCCAGCCTGTCGACATCGCTTCGGCCATGGGCGAGACTGAGAGCCGAACCCGAAACTCTACCAAGGAGGGCGCGATGTCCACGGTTCTAGCTTTCGATGTCTATGGCACCCTGATCGATACCTATGGTGTCAACGAGCAGCTGCTGGCGCTGATCGGCGATCAAACACCGACGTTCTCCCAGCGCTGGCGCGACAAGCAGCTCGAATATGCCTTTCGCCGCGGCCTGATGGGTGCCTATGCCGACTTCTCCGAGTGCACCCGCGATGCGCTGGAGTTCGTCGATCGTGCCTTGGGCACGAAGCTTTCTGACAACGACAAGGATCAGTTGATGGCGACCTATGCGCGCCTGCCGGCTTTTGCCGATGCGGCGGATGCGTTGGCGCGCTTGGGGGACTCATCGAAACTGCGTTGCGTGGCGTTTTCCAACGGCAGCCGCAAGGCGGTGAGCGGATTGCTCGAGCAGGCCGGGATTCTTCAGCATTTCGAGGACATCGTCAGTGTCGAGGAGGTCAAGCGCTTCAAACCCGACCCGGCGGTGTATGCTCACCTGCACACACGTCTGGAAGTGGCCGCACAGGACGTCTGGTTGATCTCCTCCAACCCCTTCGATCTGATCGGTGCCAAGCATGCCGGGCTGCACGCAGCCTGGATACGCCGTAGCGCCGAGGCACCCTTTGATACCTGGGGTGGCGACCCGGATATGATCGTCTCGGATCTCAATGAGCTAGTGGATCGTATCGACTAAACGCGAGATGCCACTATGGTCCTTCGAACGATGGGCAAGAGCGCATCATCGACACAACGTTGCAGAGGAAAGCAATATGAAATCAAGAATTTTAATGACATTGGCTTCGCTGACTCTCGCCGGATCGATAGGTATCGCCTCGGCTGATCAGTCGACAAATCCCTTTCCCGGCATCGAGCACGTCACCACGCAGTCATCGGTCGAGGAGGTGGAAACTCGCCTGCGCGAGGCAATCGATTCACGGGGGCTGACGCTCTTCACCGTGGTCGATCATGCCCAGGGTGCTGCCGATGTCGATCTCGAACTGCCGCCCACGCGCACCGTGATCTTCGGCAATCCCAAGGTGGGCACGCCGTTGATGCAGTGCCAGGGCAGCACGGCGCTGGATCTACCGCAGAAGATGGTGATCCGCGAAGATGGCGATACCACGCGTATCGAGTGGAACGACCCCGCTTATCTGGCAAAGCGCCACGAATTACAGGAGTGCGAGTTGCCGTTGAACAAGATTGCCAGTGTACTGAGCGCCGTAGCCAACGAGGCAACTGGCGAGCAGGAGTGAGTGAGCTCTAGTAAGTCGTTCTTGCGGGCAATTTCTGCTATTCAGGGGCACGATTCGGACCATTGGTCTCATCGGTGGCCAAAGTCAGCTCCTGATACTTCTCACCGGCAATATGCAATAACTCGAACTGCTCGCTGCACTCTCGGCAAGCTCCGCACATACCAATGTGCATTCGTAGCAACAGCCTGTCTTTGGTGCCCAAGGGCGCATCCAGACGCTGAGACATCAACTTGGTAATTTCTCGGCACATCATCAGTCTAAACATCATGACTCCTCCGATAACCACCCGCGTTCGATGCAGGCGCGCAGACGCAATCGGGCACGGTGCAGAATGACCCAGCAATTATTTTCCTTGATGCCGGTTTCTCTGCAGATTTCCTCAGTGGAAAGCCCCATCAGTTCACGTAAGGAAAAGATACGCGCAATGTTGTCCGGCAGGGCGATCATGCAGGTGTCGAAGACTCGCCAAAAATGCTCACTGACGAAGGCCGCTTCAGGGTCGCCCCAGTTCGAAGGACGAGCCATATCCTGCCACCTGCCATTCTGCTTGAACTGGCGATCAATGGTTTCCTCGTCCAGCTCGTCTTCCCAGGGTCGCCAGTTTCCTTGGCGCCGTTGAACTCGCAAGCTATCGAGTATCTTGTACTTGAGAATGCCGAACACCCAGGTTTCGTAACCTGATTGCCCTCGAAAGCTGTCATTCTTTTCCATGGCCGCGACGAGCGCTTCTTGAACGGCATCTTCGGCCTGGGCGAGGTCACGAAGCTGTAAACGGGCAAACGATACCAACCTGGGTCGAACGGCCGCCAACCGCTGCATTCTTTCGTTCTTATTGTCGGTCGTAGATGCAGTCATTGCCACACCTCATGTGCAGATTGCTGTCATCATGAACGCCTGAAAGGAGAGGTCAAGTTGTTCAACGTACGTGCCGGTAGTGATTGGCAAGTGAATGACTATCCATCCCGCGCCAATAGCGATAACGCAGCCGCCACATCAACAAGATAGTGCGCCAGAGTCCATTGCGCATCCAGCGGCGCCCGGAGCTCGTGACACGATGATGTAGGCAGGTGGGTGGCGAAAGCCTTCTGAGACGAGCCGACATCTCGATATCTTCCATCAACGGCTGCTCAGGAAAGCCACCTGCGGCATCGAAGGCTTGGCGCGTCATGAATATCGCCTGATCGCCGGTTGCGATGCCAGTAAGTCGAGAACGCAGATTCATGGCTCCTGCAACCACCTTGAGCATGGCGTGCCGCCCGCTTAGTTTCACATCGAAACGTCCCCAGGCTCGCCTTGTGAGTGCGCTAGAGATCAACTTGTCCGCGCGCTTGGGTAATCGTGTATCCGCATGCAAGAAGAGAAGGTAGTTCCCCTGACTGGCGTTGGCGCCAATATTCATCTGCAGGGCTCGTCCGGGTTCGCAAACCAGAACCCGTGACGCCAATGGCGAGGCCAAGGCGACGGTCTGATCTTGGCTGCCACCATCAACGACGATGATTTCACTACCACATACCCATAGTCCCAAGAGTGATACGAGATGCGTTTCAATTTCCTGGGCCTCGTTCAGAGTTGGAATGATGATACTGAGTTGAGGTCGTTGCATCAGGGGGTGCTCGTGTGAACGTGAGAATAATAGTTTTTAACTCAACGAGTTGAAAATAGTAGTTGGTCTGTCGGGGCAAAGTAAGAAAAGTGATATCAAGTATACAAAAGCAAGAGGATATAATATCGAAGAGAGTCAGGAGAAGACTATGCAATCGTTACTACAGCGAGTTGGTTACTGGTTGGGTTGTTGGCTCTCCTGCCCGCGCCCTCAGTACGTCTCGTCGCCGAATTATCAGCCACGCAGCTTGTTGAAATGCTTGCGTCCGGGAGACATATTGTTGGTAGAGGGTACCTCCAGGGTGAGCACCGCTATCAAATATCTGACCCAATCCTCTTGGTCCCATGCGGCATTGTATGTCGGAGAGGCAGAAGCGCGTGACGGGGGCAATACAGAAAAGTATTTTGTCGAAGCGGATTTGTCGGAAGGCGTCAGGATCGTCGGCTTCGAGGAATACCAGGGTTATAACTTACGTATCTGCCGTCCCGTTGGCTTGAATGAAAAAGATATCGACGATCTGATCAGGTTCGTCTATCAGCGTGTGGGGTATCAATACGACCTGCGCAACATCATTGATCTGGCGCGTTATCTATTGCCCTTGCCTCCGGTTCCGAGCCATTGGAGACGTGGCATGTTGAGCCTGGGGAGTGGCGACCCCACGCGCGCTATCTGTTCGACCCTGCTTGCTCAGGCTTTTCAGTCGGTTCGTTATCCGATTCTTCCTGACTGGGAATGGGCAGAGGATGAACTGCGTTGCCAGGGTTGCAAAAAGCAGGTGCTGAAGAAGCGCAACTACACATTATTCACTCCGCGTGACTTTGATTTCTCTCCTTATTTCTTGATCGTCAAGCCAACGCTCGAGACAGGGTTCGATCCGCATGCATTGCTATGGAGCGAGAATATTGAGTCATCAGACAGGTGAATATTGCTCTGATTCAGAGTGTGCGTTTATATGCGTTTTATATATGAATAAATAACCAATAAAAATAATGTTTAATCTGTAAGCGATTCCTCCTTCGGCCTACCAAATACCAGACGCTAACGAAACATGGTGTCTTTCAGGTGATGAATAACAAACGATGGAGTGACCTCATGATACTCAAGAAGCGTTTTTCCCTTTCTCGTGGAGGCAAGGTCGCATCTCGGCTAGCCGGTACCGTGTTGGCCATGTCGCTGAGTGGTGCGGCCATGCAGGCCATGGCGGCCTGCGGAGCTGCCAACCCCTGCGCAAGCAAGAATCCCTGTGCAGCTCAGCAGGCGTGTGGAGCCAACCCCTGCGGCACGAAAAACCCCTGTGCTACCAAGAATCCCTGCGCCACGAAGAACCCTTGTGCGGCCAATCCCTGCGCTACCAAAAATCCTTGTGCTGCCAATCCTTGTGCGGCCAAGAAGAATCCTTGCGCTGCGGAGTCCTAGCAAGGCGAAGCAGGTTCAATCACTGAAAGCTGACATAGTGTTGCTGTGATATCGGGCGTGAGGGCAGGCCTCGCGTCCGTTTCATTGATGAGGGTCATGCCTCGACTCCCAGCTCGATTACACGCCCACCGGCCGCCTCGGCATCGGCGGCGTCATGGGTAACCATCAGTGTCGGCAGACGTTCCTGGCGTACGCGCTCAAAGACCAACTGCCGCATGTCGCTACGCAGGGCGGCGTCGAGCTTGGAAAATGGCTCATCGAGCAGCATTGCGCAGGGTCTGGACAGCAGTACGCGCATCAGTGCCACCCGGGAGCGTTGGCCGCCGGACAGGGTGGCGGGGTCACGGTGAGCGAATCCTTCTAGGCCGATTTCCTCGAGCGCGGTCTTGACACGCTGCTGACGCTTGCGCCGTGAGCCTTCGGCGATCATGCCAAAGGCCAGATTGCCGCCGACATTGAGATGGGGAAATAGTAGCGGATCTTGAAACAATAAGCCGACACGCCGCGTCTCGGCGGGAAGTCGGGTGAGTTCGCGATCGCCTAGCCGGACCTTGCCGCTGGCAGTGAAGGCCGGTGACAGAAAACCGGCGATATAGGCCAACAGCGTCGATTTTCCCACCCCGGAAGGGCCCATCACCGTCAGCACTTCGCCCGGGGCGATGATGGTATCAACGCCAAGCAAGGGCGCGCCATCCAAGGTGATATGCACATCTTCCAGAGTCAGTGGATGCATGGGGCTCCTAGGGATGAAAAGTGGCGTCGGTAAGCGTTCATGACGAGGTCAACAGTCCGCTACGGCGACGGAATACCAGCCGAGGCAGGCTAAGGGCGAGGGAGAAACCCAGCGCAGGCATGGCCAATTGCATCAGGGCGTAGACCGCGGTCAGCCGACGATCGCCACCGCTGGCCAGGCTGACTGCTTCGGTGGTGATAGTACTGACTCGACCGGCTCCCAGCAGCAGCGTGGGGAGATATTGGCCGATACTCACCGCAAAGCCCACCGCGGCGGCAGTCAGTAGCGGAACGCTGAGCATCGGCAAGCGTACCCGCCAGAAGACCCGTCCAGGGCTTGCGCCTAGACTGCGTGCGAGATACGCCCAGCGTGGATCCAGCCTGCGATAACTTTCCGCTAGCGATAAAAACATATAGGGCAGAACGAATACCGCATGGCCCAGGATCACGGCTGCTATTCCCGGTGGGGCACCGACCTGAACCTGCATCAACACCAGTCCGAATAAAAAGGCGACCGGCGGTACTAATAACGGCAGATAGAGGATCAGCTGTGCCCAGGACCGGGTCTGGCGTTCGTGCAATGTCTCGGCTTCCAATGCGCCGACCACCAACACCAACGACAATAGGGTGGCAACAATGCCGATCGCCGCGGCCTGGGTCAGCGGGTCAGACAGGCTGCCGGCAGCGCCCATCCAGTTACGTAGCGTCATCGGCTGCGGCAGCGCCTGGGGGAAGGGCCAATAAGCTGCCAGCGACCACAAGACCAACCCGATCAGACTGCCGACGATCAACAGCAGCGAAAACGAGACGGCGCCCAGGGCGATGCTTCCAAGCAAGGCATCGCCGTTGCGGCGCCGTCCGTTCGCCAGCCAGGCACGGGTAAGTCGACGTACCAAGAATTCGATCAGCCACCAGGTGGCCAACGCGGCCAGGGTCACACCCAATTGCAGCAAGGCCCCGGCAGAGGCCATGAAACGCATCGACAGATCGGGATCGTTGAGCCAGCGTAATACCGCGACCGACAAGGGGGGTGGCGTGGTCGGACCCAGGATCAGCGCCACGTCGACGGTCGACGATGCAAAAGCGATCACCGCATAGACCGGCAACCGTAATAACGGATAAAGCCCGGGAAGCACGGCCTTGAGAAATGCCGAGAGCGGTCCATAGCCTAAAGAGCGTGCAACACGCAGGCGTTCGCTGGCGCGGCATTGGGGCAGTGCGGCCAGGCTCATCAAGAGTAGAAAAGGTACTTCCTTGAGAACGAGACCGGTGATCAGCGCCAGCCCATGCGGATCGCCAGGAAATAGAATGTCGGGTGGGTGTTGCCAGCCGGTCAGCCGGGGAGAAAGCGCGCGGCTGAGTAACCCCGAAGGGGCGAGCAGAAACGCCAGGCCGATGGCGGCTGCGGCATGCGGTACGGCCAGCAAGGGTGACAGCAGCCGACGTACCGCACTGAACAGTCGAGTGTGCATGAAGGCACCCAGGAACAGCACCACGATGCTCAGTGATAACCCTGCACTGGCCAAGCCGGTGACATAGCTCAGCTGGACCATGCGGTCTAGCCCCGGCCTCTCCAGGAGTGCCTGCCAATGCGTCAGTGTCAAAGTATCGCCGCCCAAGGCTGGCAGCCAGCCGAAGGCCGGTGCGATGACGCCCACTAGGCCACTGGCCACCGGCAAGCTCAGCAAAGCGATCGCCAACCAAGGTGCCAGACGTACACCCAGGGCATATCCCGAGGGCATCAGCGCACTCCGTACCGCTCGAGCCAGGCCTGCTCCAGACGCTCCATCCAGCTCGGATGCGGTTCGGCCAGCGTACGTTGTAGTGCGTCGGCTGGCAGTGTCGCGGGGTTATCCTGAAGCACTCTAAATGCTTGCCGCTGCTTCTCATTCAGTACATCCATGGCCAGCACGGTGGCGTCGCCCCACACCTCGATATCCTGCTTACGCGCCTGCGCCTCGGGAGAGAGCAGGAAATTGGCCAGCACCAGCGCACCGGCCTTATGGCTGGCATTGAAGGGAATGGCCACAAAATGCACGTTACCCAGCGTGCCGTTGTCGAGCACATAGCTGCGGGTGGTCGGCGGCAATTGGTAATCGGCCACCGCGGCGGCGGGCTCCAAAGGATTAAAAGTGAACGCCAGGCTGAGTTCACCGTCGCCCATCAACTGGCGCAGCGCACTACCACTCCTCGGGAAGCTTGTGCCATCGCGCCATAGATGTGGATGTAGCGCATCAAGGTACTTCCATAGCGGCGCGGTGACCATCTCGAAATCTGCCTCGCTGACGGGCTCATAAAGCGGCTCGGTATTCTCGACCAGGCCCAGCAAGGCCTGCTTGAGAAAGGTGCTGCCGAAGAAATCGGGAACCAGTGGATAGGTGAAGCGACCGGGATTGCTGTTAGTCCAATCGAGCAGTGCCTGCATAGTCTTGGGTGGCGATTCCACCCTCGCACTGTCGTAATAGAAGGTAATCTGTGCTTTGCCCCAGGGAGCTTCAAGGCCTTCCACCGGCAGCGTGAAGTCGTTGCGCATTTCGGGATTGGCCTCCGGGGCGGTCAGCGCAAAGTTCGGTAGCCGCTCGGCCCAAGGGCCGTACAGCAAGTCATTTTTCTTCATTGCCGCGAAGTTCTCGCCGTTGATCCAGATGAGATCGACGGCGCCATCTTCACTGTTGCCAGCGGCCTTCTCGGCCACCACCCGGGACACTGCCTCGGCGGTATCGCCGAGCTTCACATGCACCACCTCGATGTCGTGGCGCGACTGCATCTGTTCGCTTACCCAATTGATGTAGTCATTGGTGTTCGCATCACCGCCCCAGGCATTCCAGTAGACCGTCTGGCCCTTGGCCTTGGCCTCGATTGACGCCCAGTCGTCGAGATCGAGAACCTGTGCCTGCAGCGCCGAACTGCCGGACAGCAGGACGATAAGCGGCGGCAGAAATCGCAAGGCGAGTGATCGGAGCATGCAAGAAGTTCCTTTTTCGTCGATAGAAGGCGTCTTTAATAGCGTTAATAGAAAGCGTCTTTAATAGAGAGTGTCATGAATGAAAAGGTTGCAGCGGTCAATCAAACAGATCGAGTTGATGCAGGCACTGCAACTCCGCGCAAACTCGTGCCACGATCGAGGGTGATAGATAGTGATCGACCCGGTTGCGAACATGAGCGATCAGTGTGGGATCGCTCAGCTCTGTCGACCAATCCTCGCCGCCGACATCTGCATCACGGGAGTAGTGATTCTCCACACGCCATTTGGCGCACCAGGTCACCGACCAGAGCCACATGGCGCGGCGGCACTGCAACACGGCATCTTGATCGCGATATCTGTCCTCATCACCCATGGCGGTTGCCCAATGCCGATAAAACCTCTGTACCTCCTCCACGCTGAGTTCGGCATGGGTGGCGATATCCCATGTGGTGGAGGTGTACAGGGTGGCATGTGCCAGATCGAGACCCGGCAGGCCATAGCGGCATTTTTCCAGATCGACCAATACCGCGCGACCATCGTTTTGAATCAGGAAGTTGCCGGGATGCGCATCGAAGCTGATCAGGGCTGGCGGTGATGGATGAGCTTCTGCCAGCCATGCTTCCAGGTGCTGGAGTTCTTCGAATATTGGGCGATGGGTATTCGCACTGATGTTGGCCTGAGTCAGGTAGCTTGCCTGGGCACGAATTTCTTCTATCACCGCCCGCCAAGGTGAGCGGGGCGTGAGTAACGGTGGGCGTGCTGCCGCTGGAGGCAGAGGCAGACGATGTAGGTTGGCCAATGCCTGCGCGATAGCGGGTAAGTCGTGGGGTAATCGCGCAGTACGGCCATCGATAGCGGACACCACAAGGCCGCCCCGGGGCAGCGCATCGCTGGGAGGAAGCACTGCGTGTAGAGCCGGGGTATGCCCACTCAAAGCGGCTCGGGAGAAGCAACAGGCCTGATAGTCGAGATTGGCTTGCGGGTCGAGTCGCATCTGACTCTGTTTGGGTAAGCGTGCGACCCGGTCATCGCCGCCTCGTCGATGTATCCAGACATGCTCATGGGCCAGGCCGGTATCCGCCATGCGGCGTAGTTCGCTGACGTCGAACTCCGCCTCGCGTAAAGCCTGACGTAGCCCCATGAGCAAAGGGTCGATATCGCGAAGGGTGAGAAAGTTGGCCATCGATCGGGTCATGTCGGATGTCAAAGCGAGTCAGAGTATGAGGCTTGGTCGCATTCAAAACCACGACCTTACAAAGGAACCGATAACATCGCAGTGACTGTTTTCGCGACTGCCGCGAAAGCACTGTTCGTTGTTCAAGACAAAAATCACGCAGGAGTGTAATGGCGAAGCATATCGCGCGACCAAGCAGTATGCGCAAGGCGAAGCGAGGGACGATGCCACCGCGCAGTTAGGGCGATAACAATAGCCAACAGACCCGGGAGTGCTGTCATGAACCTCAAGAAATCTCTGAATCTGTCCAGGTCCGCAACGTTTGCGAGTGCGCTTGCAGGTACCCTGTTGACGGTGACCATGGTGGGCGCTGTGGGTCAGGTGATGGCGCAATGCGGCGCTAATCCTTGTGCCAGCAAGAACCCCTGTGCCAGTCAAAATCCTTGCGCTGGTACCAATCCCTGTGCGGGCAAGACCCCCTGTGCTGGCGCCAATCCTTGTGCAACGAAGAATCCGTGCGCAACAAAGAATCCTTGTGCTGGCGCCAATCCCTGCGCCGGTGCCAATCCCTGCGCCGGTGCCAATCCCTGCGCCGGTGCCAATCCCTGTGCCGCGGACAGCCAGAAAAACCCTTGCGCGGTGAAACGTCCGGCGGATTACTCGCCAGGTTATAAAGAAGATGGCCAAAATTCCCGGAAATTGCTGATGCGCGGCGAAACGCTGTTCAGCGATACGGACCTGAGCAGCAACGGCCTTGCCTGCGCCAGTTGTCATAGCGGTGATCAGCGTTATCAAGCTACCTTCGAGCAGGCCTATCCGCACCAGGTGGCCATGGGCATGAATCTCTACGGCATGAACGAAGTGCACGCCGACGAGATGGTTCAGATCTGTATGGTCAATCCCATGGCGACGAACCCCTTGGACTGGGAGTCGATGGATCTGGCGGCGTTGGCAGCCTATGTGGTGAACGTTCAGCAGGGCTACAGCGGACCGCAACAACAGTAACTCATCTTGAACAAGCGCAACGCGGAGGTGCTGGTATGAATGCGGCGTTATCGTCTTATTGCATCGCTGAAGCCATTTGCGAACCCAGTCTCGCGGACTATGGGGATGATGACGTGCAGCTCATGCATGCGGCTGCCCTGGACGCCCTGGATTGCCAGCGGGTATTGAAGAAGGTCGGGCTCAATCTGGTGGGGGAGCTGCTCAAGGGACAAGGCGAGTTCCTGGAGTTCGATCATTTCCCCAAGGGTGATGTCTACGACAAGGATACCGGCAGCCAGTACTACTACCATGCGCACCGCGGTAGTGAAGAGCATGGTCATTTTCATGTCTTTCAGCGCCCACCGGAGGACAATCGCCCCGGCCAGTTGGCCGATCCTACCCACCTGATCGCCATCTCCATGGATGCCTGGGGCGAGCCCATCGGACTTTTCACCACGAATCGCTGGGTGACCGGTGAAACCTGGCGCGATGCCGCCGGGACTCTGGCACTGGCCAGATCATTCGAGCTCGATCACGCCTGGCCCTCCTGGCCCGTCAATCGCTGGGTGAGTGCCATGATCATCGCCTTTTATTCGTATCTCGAGGTCTTGATCAAGCACCGCGACCGCGAGATAGATATCCTTGAAAAGTCCGGCCTGAGCGACATTTTCGAGAATCGCGATATTGAGGTCATCGGCCAGTTGCCGATTTCTCTAGTGGATTGGGAGCGTTACCTAGCGTACAGGTTGGGCCGTGAGCGATAAGCAGGATGATAGACAATATAAAAGTGCTGTTGCTTGTTTATTCGTCAACAATCTCGCGCCAGCGCTTCGCATTGGGCAGACCCAGCAGACGTTCGAGATCGGCGGGCCTGTCCAGATCCCAGACGCGTGCCGGACACGCATATGACCAGCCGAGTTCCTGCAGCCGCGCGATCGTCTGGGCTAACACGCGCTCGGTTCCCCAGTCGATATCCTGAAATAGCCGAGGATCGGCCAGGCACGCGCCGACGAGAGCGTAACCGCCATCCTCCGCCGGCAGCAGCACGCACTCCGATGATGCCAAGGCAGCCTGGCATTGCTGCAACAAGGCCGTATCGAGCATCGGACAGTCACTGCCGATTACCAAGCCCGGTCCTGGCATGGCAGCCAGCGCAGCCTGCATGCGCAGGCCAAGATCCTCCTCGGGTTGAGGGCGCAGGTGAATACCGAAATGCGCTCTGCAGATATCAAAAAAAGCGTGCTCAGGCTCACCTGGAAAAGCAAGACTCGTCCATAGCGTGATCGACTCTGCCGCCGTGGCGGCGACGGCGGTTTCCAGCGTCTGCCAGACCAGATGACGGTGCAGTCTGGCGGCCGCCTCGGCGCCGAGTCGTGGAATCAGACGCGTCTTGACTTGGCCCGGCAAAGGCGCCTTGGCCAGGATGGCCAGGGGAAAATTCTCCAAGGCGGTTATCGTCTTTCTCTCTTCGACGTTTCGATCAGAGGTCACTCTTACCCGATCAATGCCCAATCATCCAGCGCTTATTGGATTGTTGATAGTCCGCCGAGCCGGTCAGGCGCCGGGTGTCGGGAGAGGCCGAGGCGCTGTGATCGTGTTTGCAGCCATGCCGGTGCGCGCTGTCGGAATGATGCGTGGTGGCACGCTTCAGATCCAGTTCGGCGCGGGACATCACCTTTGGGCAGTCGGCACTGAGTTCGTTGCGTTGATATGCCTTGCGGCTGTTGCCGTTCATGGTATTGAGGAACGGCGCGCTGATAACGCGAGCCGCGCTGAAGGTGCATCGAGGACAGTCCGCAGGATCCGTCGCCCGGGCCATCGGTCTTCTGGCGCTGAAGGGCCCGCACTGGTGACAGACATAATCGTAGATTGGCATGAGCAGAGTCCTTTTGTTCGTAATGGATGCAGTACAAAGATTGTTCCTGGATGTTCCTAGCGCTACCCCAGCACCCCGTTGAGCAACAGAAATCCCGGCAACCAGCCTGTCAGCACACCCTGCAACGAGGTCATGTAGCCGGTCGCCTTGGCAATGGGCTTACGCATAGCCAGCAACAGGAAGAACATGAACCACAGCACCGACCAGGCCGCCCAGCACAGGCCGAACCAGACATCCCACACCGATTGCGCCCCCAGAAGGGTTTGCAGGGCGATAGGTAGTACGGTGATCGAGACGAATAGGCTAAACCAGCCCAGGCCCCGGCCATCGGCACCGTTGTAGCGATTGAGCGCTACCCATAGGTAGGTAAAGCTGAATAGCAGGGTCAGCGCAGCCGCCTTGATGGAGGCGGCATCTGCATCTGGGCCAAAGGCGGAGTAACACGCGACCAGGAAGGTCAGGACACCGACAAAAATATTGATGACGCCGATTTCCTTGTCGCCGATATGTTCCAGCAACCAGAGGCCGTTGAGAAACAGCACGGCACCAACATAAAGCAGGGCGAGTCCAAGTAGCATAGCGACACCTGTTGCAATGGCCGGGGCCAAATGCCCCGGCAGGTGGCGATTATTGTCTGTTATAAGGTACGTCCGCCAGGTATCAGCTCGCGAAGCTGACGTTTGCCCCCGAAACCTGCTTTTCCGGGCCCTTGGCATTCGGACGAATATCGAAATCGAAGATCCCCGTGGGGATCGCCAAGGTACAGCAGGCATTGGGAATATCGACGATGCCGGCGATGTGTCCTTCCACGGGTGCCGTACTGAGCAGGGTATACACCTGTTCGCCGGTATAGCCGAACTTCTTCAGGTACTCGATCGCATTGAGGCAGGCACGGCGATAGGCGACGTGGGCATCGAGATAGTACTGCTCACCACTATGTTCATCGACGGAGATGCCTTCGAAGACGATGTAGTCCGAAAACTGAGGGTCGATTCGGCTCGGCATGAAGATCGGATTGGTCACCCCGTATTTGTTGACGCCATCCTTGATGATATCGACTCCGATATCGAGGAAGCCGGCCATTTCGATACCGCCGCAGAAGGTGATCTCGCCGTCGCCCTGGGACCAGTGGATATCGCCCATGGAGAGACCGCCACCCTTGACGTAGACCGGGAAATAAATGCGCGAGCCCCGGGAGAGATTCTTGATGTCGCAGTTACCGCCATGCTCGCGTGGCGGAACGGTACGCCATGCTTCCGCTGCGGCCTTGCTGGCGGCACCGGACTCCATCTGCCCCATCAGGGCGGTGTCTGCATAGGGAGGCGCGGCCAGGGGAGGAACCCGGTCAGGGTTGGTGGCGATCAATGCCGCTTCGCGTTTGTTGGCCGTCTCGAGCAGCTTGCGATCGGGCAGACAACCGATTAGCCCAGGGTGGATGATGCCTGGCCAGCGTACGCCGGGGACATGACGCGAACTGGTGAAAATGCCGTGAAAATCCCAGCAGGACTTGAAGGCATTCGGGTAATGCTCAACCAGGAAGCTTCCGCCATTTTCCTTGGCAAAGACACCGTTGAAGCCCCAGGGAGAATCCGGCAAGGCACCGACATCGAGTATGTCGACGACCAGTAGATCGCCGGGTTCGGCACCCTCCACGCCAAAGGGACCACTGAGGTAATGCACCTTGGTGAGATCGACATCGCGGATGTCGTTGGCGGAGTCGTTGTTGTCTATCTGGCCGCCTGTCCAGTCGTAGGTTTCCACGCGGAAGACATCGCCGGGCTTGAACTGCTCGACCATGGGGATGTCCGGATGCCATCGATTATGGGTCTTTGTGTCTTGTTCCTCGGGGCTTTTGTTTAGCTCCACTTTGAAGGCTGTATGAGTCATGGCGTGCCTCGTTATCTGAGTTCTGGCATGGACCGATCCGCTGCGATGAAATTGAACGAGCCTTTTAATTCCAGGTCGTTGCGATCATCTTCTTAACATGGCGCAAGCAACAACCGCATTTTCAGGTATAGCCGTGAATCTTTGTGACAACATGATTATTTATTTAACGAAAAAGTATTGAGCTGCTGGGTTTTGATTGAATATATGCCACTTTTGTAAAGGACAGGCCGTTCTTTATATCCCAGGGAGGGTTCAATGGTCTCGATACATCAAAAGGCGTCGCGTCGTGGTCAGCCATCGCGCAAGCGCTGGTGGCTAGTTCCGCTCGGGTTGGCCATCCTGGCAGGTCTACTAGTCGTTGCCTGGCTATGGGCTCTGCCGTATTACATCGAGCAACGCCTTGTGTCGACGTTCTCCTCCATCACGGGGCGCGAAGTCAGCATGAAGCATGTTGCGGTCAATCCATTTACAGCCACATTGACGCTCGAGGATTTTCGCATCGCCGGCCAGGACCAGATCCCAGTACTGTCCAGCGACAAGGTCATGGCGGATGTCCAGTGGCGCTCGCTCTGGTCGCCGGGCTGGCGCCTCGCGCAGCTGGATCTTCAGTCGCCGCGCCTGCAGCTCATCTGGCGGGAAAACGGCGACTGGAACCTCGTCGAAATGCTCGCGAGTGACGACAAGAACAAAAGTAAGGATAAGAAACCCACCCCCATACTGATCGAGCGAATCACTGCCGGCGGTGGCCGATTCGATTGGATCAATCGGCGTATCGATAAGCCGGTCACGCTCTCCTTCGAACAGGTAAGCCTTGATGCCGAGGATTATGACAATACCTCCGATGCACCTTTTACATTGCAGAGCCAATCCCGTCTCGCCGGGGCAGCGTTGAGTGCCAAAGGCAAGATGGGGTTCGCCCCCTGGAAGCTGGACGTTGACCTCACGGCGGACGAGCTACCGCTGGCCACGCTTTCGGATTATCTGTCCAAAGTGGTGAGAGCCCGGGTGAATTCCGGCATGTTGACCACGCAAGCTCGGATGCAGGCGGGGGAAGCAACGGATGCCGGTTTGCGTATCACGGGCCAGAGTGAACTACATGAAATCGAGATGCTGGAGCCTGACGGCGATCAGCCGATTGCCAGAGCAGAACGAATGAATATCGACGAGTTCCTGTTCGAGCTCGATCGACCGCGTCTCGAGGCCGGACGCATGACCCTCCAGCAGCCCTGGGCCGAGGTAATCATCAATGAGCGAATGGGTACCAATCTCACTGCCTGGCTACCGCCGAAAGAGCAGAGCACGTCAAAAAAGAGCACGGGGAGTAACGGTAAGCAACAATCACCTTCGATGCGCTATGCCCTCGATGATCTTGTCGTAAAAGAGGGGACGATGACATTCGCCGATCGGCATTTGCCCGAGCCCTTTAAGATCGACTTTTCGGCGCTTGAAGGTAAATGGAAAGGGTTATCTTCGTCTCAGCAGGGGGGCGGCGAGCTGTCCCTGGAAGGCCAGGTGTCCGATGGCGCGCCACTGAGTATCGAGGGCCGTTATGATCCGCTGAGCGACCCCTGGCAAGGCAATCTCGATATACATGTCGAACGCATGCGTCTGACCACCTTTGCGCCTTACCTGCGTCGGTTTGCCGGTTATGAAATAGAGAGAGGGGAGGTCTCCCTGGGACTCGATTACCGTCTCGAGGATGGGCGGTTGAACACCAACAATCAGCTGGTATTGCGTCGGATCCGGCTAGGGGAACAGGTCGACCCCACCGCGACGGAGCTACCGGTCAAGACGTTGATCGGCGTGCTACGTAACGACGACGGCACTATCGAGCTCGAAATTCCCATGACCATACCGCTGGATAAATCCGGTTCCATCGAATTTGGGGACATCGCCGGCCAGGCTATCCGCAAGGCGCTGCAAAATCTGATTTCTTCACCGATCGAAACCCTCGGTGAGGTGGTGCAGGGCGGTAGTGACAACGATAACGATAGCGACAATAGCGGCAGCGCCGACGATGGTGGCAATGAGAATGTCAGTAATGACAATGGCGGTAGCGAGGGGGGCAATCGCAACGAGGGCGAGTCCAGCAGTGGCAATGATGGTGCAAGCAATGAACCTCAAGAAGATTCCCAAAGTCTGTATAGGAGACTCCAGACGCCAAATTGACCGTGCCACAACAATAGTAGCTAGCTTATAAGCAGCTAGCGGTTTCATGAGGGCACCATGCCGGATATGCGCCAGCTTTTGAACAATCGCTATCGTCTCCTATGGCTGCTTTGCCTGCTCAGCGGCGTATTGCTCGCCTATATAGCCAGCGCTCAGGAACAAGACGAGCGCCGAAGCGCTCTAGTGATGACCATCGATGGCAGTATCAGCCCCGCGTCCAGCGATTATTTCCAGCGTGGCCTGGAAATAGCTGACGAGCAGAACGTCGCACTGGTGATTCTTCAACTCGATACCCCGGGCGGGTTGGACTCGTCGATGCGCGACATGATCAGCGCCATGCTCGCCTCCAAGGTGCCGATAGCGGTGTATGTTTCGCCTGCTGGCGCCCGCGCCGCCAGTGCCGGTACCTATCTACTGCTGGCAAGCCACGTGGCCGCCATGGCGCCCTCGACCCATCTCGGCTCGGCAACTCCGGTGCAGCTTGGTGGCGGGGGACTGCCGGGTGTGGAAGAGGACGATCCCGAGCAGTCAGAGCCATCCGATCAGACCGAAGAGCAATCCTCAGGCGATGGGCAACAAGGTGAACTGCAGGGTCAAGGACAGGGAGAGGCCCCGCAAGAGAGCGGTGATGGTAAACGGCGTGGCGAGACGGCCATGGAGCGCAAGGTGCTCGAGGACGCGGTAGCCTATATTCGCAGCCTGGCCGAACGTCATGGTCGCAACGCCGAATGGGCCGAACGCGCAGTGCGCGATGCGGTGAATCTCACCGCCCGGGAAGCCCTGGAGCAGAACGTGGCCGATGTAGTGGCCTCGGACGTAGAAGACTTGCTGACGCAGATCGATGGGCGAGAAGTCGTCATGACGGGTGGCAGCGAGACACTGCAAACCGCCGATCTGACCATTGAGCGCTTCGATCCGGATTGGCGCACCGAACTCTTGTCGATCATTGCCGATCCCAATATTGCCTACTTCCTGATGATCATCGGCCTTTACGGCCTGATCTTCGAGTTGATCAATCCGGGCGCCCTGGTGCCGGGCACCATCGGCGCTATCTGCTTGTTGCTGGCACTGTTTGCCTTTCAGGTACTGCCGGTCAACTATGCGGGGCTGGCGTTGGTACTCTTGGGGCTGGGATTGATCGTCGGCGAGGCGTTGATGCCGAGTTTCGGTATTCTCGGTATCGGCGGCATTGTAGCCTTCGTCGTGGGCTCGATAATTCTGATGGATGATCGAAATATGGCCGTGTCGATTCCCTTGATAGCGGGTGTGGCCTTGGTGGCCTCGGGGTTGTTGCTATGGGTGATGCTGCGCTTCATGGGGCTACGCAAGCGCCCCCCGCGCACCGGAGAGGAGGAGATGATCGGCGCAACGGCAATCGCCCTGGAGGATTTTGATCATCAAGGGCATGTGCGGCTGCGCGGTGAGCGCTGGAACGCGCGCAGCGGTGAAACGGTGCGCAAGGATCAGCGCTTGAAGGTGATGGCGATCGATGGATTGACCGTCGAAGTGGCGCCTATCGACAGTGAAGCGTCGACATCATGAATGCATTCATTCAGCCTCTGCTCGAGGCGGTCCAAGGAGGTGTTTCCATGTGGGTATCCTATCTCGTTCCCGTGGTGCTGGTGCTGTTGTTGCTGGCCGCCTCGATTCGCATTCTGCCGGAATACAAGCGCGGTGTGGTGTTCTTCCTGGGACGCTTCCAGGCGGTCAAGGGCCCGGGTCTGTTCATCATTATTCCCATCATCCAGAAGATGGAAGTGGTCGATCTACGAGTGATCACCATGGACGTGCCGGAGCAGGACGTGATCTCTCGGGACAACGTCACCGTGAAGGTGAATGCGGTGCTCTATTTCCGTGTTGTCGATCCTGAGAAAGCGATCATCCAGGTCGAGCATTTCACTATCGCCACTAGCCAACTGGCCCAGACCACGCTGCGTTCCGTGCTGGGCAAGCACGATCTCGACGAGATGCTTTCCGAGCGGGACAAGCTCAACGATGATATCCAGGAGATCATCGATACCCAGACCGAGGAGTGGGGCATCAAGGTCGCCAATGTGGAGATCAAGCACGTCGATCTCGACGAGAGCATGATTCGCGCCATCGCTCGCCAGGCGGAAGCGGAACGCGAACGCCGCGCCAAGGTCATCCATGCCGAGGGCGAACTCCAGGCTTCGCAGAAGCTGGTCGAGGCAGCCAACGTCATGTCCGAGAATTCGGCGGCGCTACAGTTGCGCTACCTGCAGACCATGAGCGATATGAGCAACAAGAACGCTTCGACCATCTTCTTCCCGCTACCGCTGGATATCATGGACGTCTTCAAGTCGATGAGTAAGGGCGGTATCTCCAAGCCGTCATCGACTCGCGAGCCAGGCAGCGATGATGGTTCCACACCCAAAGAGTCTTGATACCTGATGGCTTGTTTCCAGTGAGCAATCCGGTCAGGCTTGGAGCCGGACCGGATTGCCGCTGAGGATGCCTTGTTTTCCACTCTCTCCTATCGCCAGAAGGGCTTGCTGCTGACCGCGGCGGGACCGTTGATCATTTCCCCGGATGCGCTGCTGATCAAGCTGATCGGCCTGCCGGACAGCCAGATGCTGTTCTGGCGCGGGCTGCTGACGGCCTTGGGGTTTTTGACGATCGTGGTGTTGCGCAGTGGGCGTTATACCGTTATCAAATTCAGGCGTTGCGGTTGGGTAGGTCTTGGTGTGGCGGCACTGTTTACGTTGTCGAATTACGGCTTCGTGCTCGGCAATCAGTACACCAAGGGCGGCAATGTGCTGATGATTCTCGCCGGGGCACCGTTGATCGCGGCACTGCTATCGCGCTTTTTTCTCAAGGAACTCCTGCCGCTGCGTACTTGGATCGCCATCGGGCTATGCCTGCTGGGTACTTCGTTGATCGTCTTCGACGACGCCGGGGCCGGTTCCTGGATCGGTAACGCCTTTGCCCTGTTAGCGGCGTTTTCCCTGGCAGCCAACTTCACCTTGTGTCGTACCCGTCCCGGCGTCGACATGAGCCCGATGCTGACTCTGGCGGGGTTGATGGTGGCGGCAACGGCACCACTGTTTGCCAGCGGTGGGCTGGCGTTACCCAATCCCGATCAAGCGGGGTGGCTGATATTGTTATGTCTGATCCTCATCCCCATGGGATTTACCTTGATTCAGCGCGGCCCGCTTTACCTGCCTTCTGCCGAGGTCAGTCTGCTGTTTCTACTGGAAACCGTCGCCGGCACCCTTTGGGTGTGGTGGGCGCTGGGCGAGCAGCCTTCGAGCCTGGCCTTCGCCGGCGGTGCCCTGATCATCGGTACGCTGCTGATCAAGGGGCTGATCGATCGCCGCCGCGAGAAGCGTTTACGCGCCGCGCTCGAACCTATCGGGATGAAGTGATGCTTGCGAGCTGCTAGAATGCGCGGCTCTTATTTCCCCTGAATGTATATCCATCACCTTGTCGTTCGTCGCAGCAGGGCGCCCGCGCTGCATACGGTATAGCGCACGACAACCCAACGGAACCGAGAATGATTCGATCCATCCGCCACTCCTGGTTTTCCAACATCAAGAACGATTCGCTGGCCGGTATCGTGGTCGCTCTGGCGCTAATCCCGGAGGCCATCGCCTTTTCGATCATTGCCGGGGTCGATCCCAAGGTCGGCCTCTATGCTTCCTTCTGCATCGCCGTGATCATCGCCTTTGTCGGCGGGCGTCCAGGCATGATCTCGGCGGCCACCGGGGCCATGGCGCTATTGATGGTCACCCTGGTGAGAGAACACGGCCTGGAGTACCTACTCGCTGCGACCTTGTTGACCGGGGTGCTGCAGATCATCGCCGGCTATTTGCGATTGGCCGATTTGATGCGCTTCGTCTCTCGCTCGGTGGTGACCGGCTTCGTCAATGCCCTGGCGATCCTTATCTTCATGGCCCAGTTGCCTGAGTTGACCGGTGTCACCTGGCACGTTTATGCCATGACTGCCGCCGGCCTGGGCATCATCTATCTGTTTCCGCTGCTGCCGAAGATTGGTCGTACAATACCCTCACCGCTCGTATGCATCCTGGTCTTGACTGCCGTCTACATGGCCAGTGGCATGGATATTCGCACCGTCGGCGACATGGGCGAACTGCCGGATACCCTGCCGGTATTCCTGTGGCCGGATGTGCCATTGACCCTCGAAACCCTTCAGATCATCTTCCCCTATTCGGTGATGTTGACAGTGGTCGGCCTGCTGGAATCGATGATGACCGCCACCATCGTCGACGAACTGACCGATACCCCCAGTGACAAGAACCGCGAATGCAAGGGCCAGGGCATCGCCAACATCGGCTCGGGCCTTCTCGGCGGGATGGCCGGTTGCGCGATGATCGGCCAGTCGGTAATCAACGTGAAGTCCGGTGGACGTACCCGGCTCTCCACGCTGGTCGCCGGTGTCGTGCTGCTGTTGATGGTGGTGTTCCTGAGCGACTGGGTGTCGCAGATTCCCATGGCTGCGCTGGTGGCGGTGATGATCATGGTTTCCATCGGCACCTTCAGTTGGGAATCACTGCGCGATCTCAGGAAACATCCGATGAGTACCAACATCGTCATGGTTGCCACGGTGGTGGTCGTGGTGGCAACGCATAACCTGGCCATCGGGGTGTTCGTCGGTGTATTGCTGGCATCACTGTTCTTTGCCAACAAGGTGGGGCAGGTGCTCTATATTGGTAACGAGATGAGCGCCGATGGACGTACTCGAGAGTACATTGTAATCGGTCAGGTGTTCTTCACCTCGGCGGATCGTTTCACCGACGCTTTCGATTTCAAGGAGACCGTCGAGCGTGTGCGTATCGACCTGTCCCGCGCACACTTCTGGGATATCACTGCCGTTGGCGCACTGGACAAGGTGGTGATCAAGTTCCGCCGTGAGGGCACCGAGGTCGAAGTGGTGGGCCTGAACGAGGCGAGTGCCACCATCGTCGACCGCTTCGCCGTTCACGATAAGCCGGATGCCGTGGAGCAGTTGATGAGCGGCCACTGAGAGAGCCTGTTCATCGTTGCCAGGATCGGTTAGAAACGTACAAAGTGATAGCAAAACGCAAAACGACCAGAAGGGACCGCGCAGCATGAGCGAACACGTAATGGCCTGCATCGATGGCTCGGGTTACTCCGCAGCGGTGAGCGACTATGCCGTCTGGGCCAGTCAACGCCTCGCGGCACCGCTGACCTTCCTGCATGTGCTGGACAATCATCAGCCTCCGGAGGAAGGCAACTTGTCCGGCAATATCGGTCTGGGTAGCCGCGAACACCTGCTCGAGGAACTTGCTTCGCTGGATGAGCGTCGTGCGCGCATCGCCCAGGAGCAGGGTAGAACGATGCTTGACGCGGCGCGGGAGCGGGCCAGAGAGCAGGGGAATGAGGATCCCCAGGCGCGTCAGCGCAACGGTGAACTGGTCGAGACCCTAAGCGATCTGGAAAGCGAGATACGCCTGTTGGTGCTGGGCAAGCGCGGAGAGTCGGCTCATCTTGCCAGCGAGCACGTAGGTTCCAACCTGGAGCGGGTAGTGCGCGCGATGCATCGTCCCATCCTGATGGTGCCGAATGACTATCGAGCGCCGCAGCGCGTGATGGTCGCCTTCGATGGTAGCAAGAGTACTCGCAAGGGAATCGAGATGATCGCTGCCAGTCCGTTATTCAAGGGGCTGAGTCTTCACATCGTCATGGTCGGGGCGGAGGTGTCCGATTTTCGGGCTCAGCTTGATTGGGCCCTGGATACCCTGAAGAATGTTGGTTTTGCAGTTCAGGGTGCCATACGCGCAGGGGAGGTAGAGGCAACACTGCGTGCCTATCAACAAGAGCATGCCATCGATCTGCTGGTGATGGGAGCCTACGGCCATTCGCGCATTCGCCATCTGCTGGTCGGTAGTACCACCTCCGCCATGCTGCGCAAGGCCGATATTCCCTTGCTGCTGCTACGCTGATCTTTTTTACCATCACACCTCATCAACCAAAAAGAGGAACCTGCATGACCCTACAGCGTCACGATACTCAGACCCGCATGAGCCGCGCAGTCATTCACGATGGTATCGCCTATCTTTGTGGTCAGGTAGCCGGCCCCGAAGCCCGTGAGGGTGACATCGTCGAGCAGACCCGGAGCATGCTGTCGCGCCTTGATGCACTGCTCAAGGAGATTGGTTCGGATCGTCAGCACATGATCTCGGCAACGATTTATCTGAAGGATGGCGGTGATATCGCCGCGATGAACGAGGTCTGGGATGCCTGGGTACCGGAAGGCCATGCGCCGGCGCGCACCTGTGTCGTCGCACCGATGCCGGCGGAGGAACTCAAAGTCGAGATTACCGTGACCGCGGCGATAAAAGGTTCCTAACTTCCTTCTTCGCCACTTTTTTCGACCTGCGGCTGGTGGCGTAAAAACGCTCCCAGCCGTTTTTCGTCGGTCTCGTTGATACGGCAAAGCTGATCGGCGATTTCCGCATAGTGACGCAGCACCGGTTCGAAAAGGCGCTTGCTGGACGCGTCATCTTGAACAGCAGCCTCTTCTTCTGCGAGCCATTCGAACAATCTCCCTAGGCGTTGATAGTTGGGATCGCCGCGTCCGCTGTTGCCGCGCAGCGCATCGACCGCCAGACAACGCTGCACGCTGCGTTTGTTGGGGTCGAGGCTCTCTTTCTCGAGCAGGGTCTCGGCCTGATGCACGAAGCGTTCCGTGAGTTGGACGATGAGCAGGCAGTGCTGCTGATCCCATTGGGCAGCAAGGCTTTGTTGCAGCGCGCGCTGCTGAGCGCCCAGGGTGATAAGGAGCCCCGCCAGAAGAGCCAGTAATCCCATGCCGGCGATCAAGACCAGCGCATAGAGGCTGACCGTGATCAGTGCCGACTGAGATAAGGGCCAGTGCAAGTCACTGACCACAATACCCCCGGCCCCTAGGGTCAAGGTGACGAGTACGATGAGGATGACCGCTATTCTCACGTCTTTCTCCTGATTCATGCTCCTGGTTCAAGAGGACCCGTCATCGAAATCAGGTAGGGGGCCGCTTATGGTGGTATCGGCCTTGAGCGTTGAAACTTAAGCGTCATTTTCTTTTTCAGCGTCGGTGTCATCATCGCGTGTCGATGAGGCGTTCTCACGCAGCGCCGTGGCGAGTTGCTCGGCACCCTTGGGGTTTACCAGGCGTTGATGCTCGGCAAGCTCCAGTGTCAGTTCATTACCGTTCGAACTCGTGGCGCGAAGTGCCTGGATGAAGCGCCCCCCTTCAAGGGTGATCTTTTTGGGCACCTCATCGTTTCTTTCGCGAGGCAGCAGAATCAGCTGCCAGTCATTGCGATCACCCTCCAGCAGCAAATGATACTTTTTTTCCAGGGCCGCGAGATTGCCACTCAGGGCCTGAAGCAACAGCATGGCAGTCAACTGCTCGCCGGGCAGGTTGTCATCGCTTTCTTCCAATGGCGGAGCGGTGGCGGTGCCATCCTCGGAGGGCTTTAGATTGAGCAGGGGGCCAGTCTTGTCGAATTCGACCAGGCGTGGTTCCGGGGTCAGCCACTGCCAGATCAGCGAGCGGTAAGGCGTGAATAGCAATTGGCCAGTCGCATGAACGCGAATCTCGGCTTCATGCAGCCAGCGGCTTTGTTCCATCCGGCTCTGAAAGGCCGGCGTGGCGGACTGCCAGGAACGCCACTCATCCAGGCTAAAGGCGTGAACTTGAAGGGAGAACAATAGCAATAGACCCGAGGCGAGAGATCTCATGGATGAATTCCTGCACATAGGCAAAATGAAAGACGACTGATCATGGCGACGCAATATTACAAACGCCGCAAAATGACAATATTCTAGCGTGGATCAATGATCGGGAGGCGCTAAATCACTCAGCACATTCCACCATTGACCGCAATCACCTGGCGCGTGATGTAGGAGGCATCAGAAGAGCAGAGAAAGCTCACCGTGGCCGCCACTTCGGCGCCGGTGCCGATGCGTTGCATGGGAATGATCTTGAGGGCTTCTTCGTTGGTCGCTTCATCCGTCATGTCGGTATCGATCAACCCTGGCGCAACACAATTGACCGTGATACGACGCTTGGCCAACTCTATGGCGAGCGCCTTGACCGCACCAATCAATCCCGCCTTGGCGGCGCTGTAATTGACCTGGCCCCGATTGCCCATGATCCCCGAGACCGAAGACATCACAAGAATACGGCCCGGCGCACGACGCCTGATCATCGGCATGACCAGGGGTTTCACCACGTTGTAGAAGCCGTCCAGATTGGTGTGAATGACGCTGTCCCAGGCCTCGTCGGTCAGTGCGGGGAAAGCACCGTCGGCGGTGATGCCGGCATTGCAGATCACCCCGTAGTAAGCACCATGGGTATCGATATCGGTTTCGAGGGCCTGGCGTGCCGCCTCGCGATCGGCGACGTCAAAACACAAGATCCGGGCCTTGCGACCCAGGGCGTGAATGTCGGCGCTGACCTTCTCTGCGGCCTCGCGCTCCCGACGGCAGTGCACCACGATATCGAAGCCGTCCCGGGCCAGACGCAGGGCAATGGCGCGACCAATGCCGCGACTCGAACCGGTGACGAGTATCGTATCGGTCATGGGGACGGCTCCTTGTCGAGTGTTTGTTCAGACTGCTCGTCTGATGGTGGCTGGAAGACGGTCAAGGTGCCGTGAGCAAGGCGGGTGCCGTCGTCATTCAGGATCTCACCGTGAAAGTGACCGAGGCCGTTGTCGGCCCGAAAATCGAGGTGAATGCTCACTCTGTAGGTGCGGTCAATTGCCAGATGTTCACAGAGCGACTCGAAGCGCTTGCTGCCGATCAGAAAGCCGATCGCCGGGGGCTCGTTACATGACCGGGCATGCCAGCCGGCCCAGGCGGCCACGGCCTGGGCCAGCCACTCGAGACCTACCCAACCCGGGATGCCCGCGCCGGTGGCGAAGAGATCCGCTGCACTTGGGGTTACTTCGGCCTGTAGGCTGTCATCGTCGACGGCCAGGATATTATCGAGCAGGCACATGCCCCGGCTCTGGGGAACGAAGGGCGCGATTGAGCAGGGCAGATCTGCAGGACGACGCGCTGAATCCATATCAATCCGCCCTGCTCAGCAGCAAGGATGCGTTGTTGCCCCCGAAGGCGAAGGAATTGCTCATTACCCGCCGCGGCATCCTGGCACTGGCATCGGATACCAATGGCAGGTCGGGAAGCGCCGGATCGTAATGCCCATCGTAGACATGCAGCGGCAGTTTGCCCTGGGTGAGCGCCAACCAGCAAAAAGCGGCTTCCAGGGCGCCGGCGGCCCCCAGGGTGTGGCCGGTGAGCGCCTTGGTGGAGCTGCAGAGCGGTGGCGCAGAGAACAGTTGTGTCACCGCGCGGGATTCCATGAGGTCATTATGAGGCGTGCCGGTGCCGTGCAGATTGAGATAATCGATCTCTTCGGCGCGACGACCGGCCTGAGTCAGCGCGGCGCGCATGGCGGCCAGCGCACCGCTGCCATCCGGACGCGGCGCCGAGACATGATAGGCATCGGAGCTTTCTCCAGCGCCTTCGAGCTGAATACCGCCGGACTCTCGGGTGACGACGAACAGTGCTGCCGCCTCGCCTAAATTGATACCGTTGCGGTTGGCGGAGAAAGGCAGGCAGGGACCGTCGCTGATCGCTTCCAGGCTGGCGAAGCCGTTGACCGTCAGTCGGCACAGGGTATCGGCACCGCCGGCAATCACCGCGTCGCATTCGCCGGAGCGTAAAAGCCGCCGGGCGCTGGCCAAGGCTCGGGCGCTGGAGCTACAGGCCGTGGAGAGCACATAGGCCGGCCCTTCGAGCCCCAGCTGTTCCGCAACGAACCGTGCCGGTGCCCCGAGTTCCTGTTGTGCATAGCGAAAGCTATCGGGAAGAGGGCTCTCGCGACCGGCAAGCGCCAGTGCCTGCTCGGTTTCGCCTATCCCCGAGGTACTGGTACCGATGACGACCCCGATACGTGAGGGCGCATGCTGGGCCAGAAGCGTTGAGGTATCGAGGCGTTGTAGCGCAGTAGCCAGCAGACGATTGTTGCGACTGCGATGTTCGACGGGCCAACCTGTGTCATCGGCCAAGACACTCGTTACCCGCCCGAGTGGCAATATGCGCCCGGGCGTATAGGCATCGCTTGATGTAAGGCCGCGATGACCGCCGAACAGGGCCGACGCGATGGTGTCCAGAGAGTCCCCTAGGCCGCACACAACCCCCGGGGGCGATAAACGGCAAGGCATGGCCGCGAGTTTGTCCTTCCGACTCATGAAGACGGCTCCTCGGCAGATGGCGCTTCGGAAGACCGTTCTTCGGATGTCCCCTCCAACGGCACGATCCGCAGGCGATAATGGCCCTGACGATCCTCTAGTACTACCGTCTCTTCCCGGGACGCATCCGTCATCGCCGGCGTGACACGGGCAATGAGCGTGCCGTAGCGATAAATCTCTCTGGCATCATCTTCCAGGATTACCGACCAAGGGCTGTCGATGAAGGCTTCCTCGAGTGCCACCGCAGGCCACAGGCTCCATTCGAGCCGCGAGGCCAGCCACTCGGGGGATACCGGTAGCGCTTCTTTCATGGCCTGCTCTGGAATGTCGCCTTCCTCGAAACGGCTGTCCTCGTCGTCATGTATCAAGGTGGCCAGGCGCTGGCCATAGGGGGTCAAAAACACCGCGCGAAGTCGAGTATCCTCGCGACGGATCAAGGCGATCAGGGTGTGCGCCTTGTCGGGCTCGTCATCAGGAATGAAGGTCAGGCGGCGCTTGAGTGTCTCGGACAGGGGGAGATTCGCGAAGCGCGGTGAGGGGGCGGTCGAAGGGAACAGTGAACAGCCGCTCAACAGCACCAGTAGTGATATCAGCACCAAGGCCGAGCGCAATGGAGTAAACAAGCGAATCATCATGCCGGTCTCTTCATCCAGGTCTCATCATAAAGGGCTCTGTTGCGCCTGGGGTGGGGTATCGTCGCAGAGCTGCGCCAGGGTCGTCAGTCGTTTGTCCGCAGCGGCGACGAAAGGATTTTCCAGGTCCCAGGCATAGCCGGCCAGAACCGAGCTGATCATCCGTTTTAGCCCCTCGGGTTGCGCTTCGTTGAAGACGATGGTCTGAAGACGACCGTCATACCAGGCATCGACGAAGGCACGGAAGGTAGCAATGCCCTGGCGCAGCGGCGCCTCGAACTCCATCTGCCAATCCACTGCCTCGCCACGCAGCCGGCGATCGACCAACGGGGCGGCCATGTTCGCCGAACGCAGGGCGATGGTCACCCCGGAGGAAAACACCGGGTCGAGGAATTCGCCTGCGTTGCCGAGCAGGGCAAAACCCGGCCCATGCAGGCTCGAGACATCCGCGGAATAGCCCTTGAGTTCGCTGAAGGGGCGCACCGGCCGGGCGTTGTGTAACAGTTGACGATAGCGTGGCTCGGCGTCGATCAACGCCCGCCAGCGCTCCTCCGTATTGTCACCGTATTGCTCCAGAGTGTCGATGGCGCCGACCACCCCCACCGAAGCATGGCCGTTGGCAAACGGAATCAGCCAGTACCAGATGGTGGCGTCGTCGGGATGGACGCCGATCAGGATCTTGTCACGGTCATAGCTTGGATCATCGATGTGATCCTCGAGGTGGGTGAACAGCGCCATGCGTGGTTCAAGACGCGGATCGCGTTCCAGGTCGAGCTGGCGCGCCAGCACCCGGCCATAGCCACTGGCATCCAGCACGAAGCGGGCGGTCAGGGTCGCGGTTTGGCCATGCTCGTCGACGTAGCTCACCCGAGGGCGTTCATCATCGGGTTGAAAATCCGTCACCGTGACGCCGAAGGCGACCTGTGCACCGTAAGCGGCGGCGGCCTGGATCAAGCGTTGATCGAAATCCGCGCGTTCGATCTGATAGGTCGTGCCCCAGCCGGGGCTGAATTTTTCACGAAAGTCGATGGCGGTGGTTCTGGTGCTGCGGGTGAAGGCAGCGCCGTTCTTGAATTGATAATCCGCGGCTTGCACGGTCTCGAGAAGGCCGGCCGCTTCGAGATAGCTCATGCACTGGGGCAATAGGCTTTCACCGATCGAGAAACGAGGGAAGTGGCTGCGTTCCAGCACCCGTACCTCATGACCCAGGCGCACCAATTGCGACGCGGCGGCGGCGCCGGCAGGACCGGCACCGATCACCACGACATCGGTATCGAAATGAGGGGCGCTTTTAGATGCCATACTGTTTCTCCGCAGGATGTCATTATGACAAGAGCCGTTATAAAGAGCGTCGTTTTGGGGCGTGCTCAGGATCAGGCCGCACCCAGGGTACCAGACACCACACCATCGCCAGTCCAATCAGACAGGATAACCCTAGATAGTGCAACGCCGGGGTCGCGCTGAAGGCCAGTAGGCCAAAGGCCAGCAGGCTGGTCAGCGTCGACAGGCTGATGGCCAGCCAGGTCGAGGCGCGGCGGCCATGTTCGACGCTGAAGATGCCCGCATCCAGGCCGATGCCCATCACCAGCAGCAAGCCCAACTGGCTGAAGACGTTCAGGGGTATGCCGCTGAGGGCAAACAGCATCAACACACCTAACAAGGCCCCCATGGGAGGCGTCAGTACCCGCCAGGTCGCGCGACCATAACGCCAGACAAGCAGCAGGGTCAGGGCTGCCACCGCCGCCGTTACCCACCAGACGATGTTCTTCCGCAACTGGCCGAGCAAGTCGGCGATGCGCGCCACGCGATTGACGTAAGTGACATTGTCGTCCTGGGCCGCCAGTCGTGTCAGTCGTCGTTCAAGGTCGATCGCCTGACCATCTTTATCGGCCTTGCCCGTAGATTGAATCAATAGAGTGGCGGCAACAGGGCGTTTACCCTGGACGTCGACGGTTTTGCTTTTGGTTTCAGGCCTGCCCAGCCACAGTCGCCGCTGAGCGGTTCCCAGGGGGGAGTCCAGCCAGGTCGCAACATCGAGAACGGGGACGTCTTCCAGGCGTTCACGGGCGCGCTCGACGATCCGGGTATCGAGTCCCGCTCGCCGGGCCAGTGTTTCCAAGGGTTGTCCGTACAGACGTCGCACCCGGGCCAGATCTTCTTCCTGTTGTTCGGGGGGCGGCACGCTATCGGCGAGATTGGCGGTCTTCAGAGAAACGCCTTCGTCGTTCCAGCCCTCCAGGGTATCGCCCAGTTTGGCAAGACGAGTGAGCAGGGCGGCCTCGTTTGGCGCGGTGACCAGCAGATAGCGATTACCGGTGTCGCTGCCAAGCGCTTGCTGCACCTGGCGCTCCTGCTCGAGCAGCGTTTCTGGGGAGGGGTTGAGCAGGTGCAGGCTATCGTCGCTGGTCAATTGCCAGCCGATCAGGGCGCTGGATATCAGCACTGCAATGAGCGCGACGCCGGGTTTGAGACCGCGAGGCGGTGTCGTCCATCGCCATAACCGCTCGGCCAGGCGTGCTGTCGATGCAGAACTGGGTAGGCGCAGGCGTGGCAGCCATAGCACGACGCTCAGCCAGGCGCCGAGCAATCCTAGAGCGGCGAAGGTGGCCATCTGGCGCAGTCCCGGCATGGGCGTGAGGGTTTGGGCGAGATAGGCCAACAGGCTCGAGACCAGACCCAGCGTCAGGCCGGGCAGCAGTCGGCGTAGCCGGAAGGCGCGCCCATGCACGGCGCGATCGCATTGTAGATGCAGGGCGTAATCGATAGCGATGCCAATCAGGCTGGCACCGAACGCCAGGGTCATCAGGTGCAGGCGTCCGAACAGGGCCAGGGTCAGCGGCAGGGCGAACAGCAAACCGCAGGCCAGGGGCAGCAGCATCTGCGCCAGCACCCGGGGCGAGCGAAACACCAGCAGCAGAATCATGACAAGGCCAATGAAGGCGCCGAGCCCGATGGTGGTGATTTCCCGCTGAGCCTGACGCGCGCCGGCAGCAGCGTGAAATATCAGTCCGGAACGCAGCAGTGTGGCCTCAGGGTGGGTTCGCTCGAAGTCTTCGAGCGTCTGGGTCATGGCCTGTTGCGCCCCGATGTCGTAGGGGTTGCTGGCCAGGTCGCCGATCAGCAGCGCCCGAGGGCGACCCTGAACGGCGACGGTGAGCAGGCCATCCCGGGCTTGCACTGGACTGGTATCTCGTGCGCCAAGCCAACGCTGCAGCAAGCCGAAGGGATCGGCGACGGGGTCCGGCTGTCCTGCCGGTGAAAACAGTGCGCGCAGCGCTGGCTCGACCAGGGACTCGCCGCCGTCCTGATCGATGATTCGACGCAGCTCAGGGGTCAGCAGGCGATAGCGGTAACTGTCCAGTGCCTGGCGCGGATCGCTGTTGCCGTCGATCAGGTCAATGTCCCGCCAATCGATCTCGGAAAGCAGCGGCGCGCTATCGCTCTCATCATTCTCGTTTTTGCCGGCCTCGCTCAAGGCCTTGGCCAGGACCTGGGCATCGGTCTTCAGAGTCGGGGAGGAAAGCAGCAACACGAAGCGATCCTCGAAACCGCTGCCCAGTTGGGCATTGGCCTGCTCGATCAGCGGTGATTGATGATCCTCCGGCAGCATGGCGGTCAGGCGCGTATCCACCGGCAACCCATCGCGCAGCAGCCAGGCCAGGCCAAGAATGCAGGCAAGCAGCACCAGCCCCCATAGCCAGGCCAGTAAGCGTGGGGTCTTAGCCGCCTTTTGCGATCGTGGCTCAGCGGGGGGCGTCATCGACTGCCTCGGTGGCGCCGGGATCGTAGGGCTGCTGATCGAAGAAGCGCACCCTGAGCACATCGTTGTTGGCCGCATGCAGCTCGACGTGCTCCAGGTAGCGAGCGCCCCGCAGCTCGATGTGCGTAAAGCGCTTGCGAAGTGCCTCGGCCTTGGGGGTGAGAGTGACCTGCCAGTCGTCCGCGGTACCTGACAGATCGAGAGTGAAGCGCTCCTGCAAGGCCTGCCAATCGCCCTGCAGCAGTTGCAGTAACAGCGTGCCGACCTGTTCGCGTTGTCGATCGTTGTTGGCGTCGGATTCGTCGTCCAGCCGAGCGGCCGTATTGGATGCGTTGTCGGGCGTGAAGACAAGGCGATCTGACACCGGCGTTTCCAGCGTCCAGACGACCTTGCTGTCGCGTTCGTAGACGAAATGACCGGTACTTCGCAACTGGGTATCCAGATCGGCAAGATGGCGTTGCTGTTCGAATCGTCCTTTGAGCGCGTCGTTCTGATTCAGCCGGGTTTGCAGGTCATTGAGCTCGAAGGCCAGCACCGCTCCCGGTAGAACCATCAGCAGCAGAAATGCTCGGCCCAGCAGCGTGGCTCTAATCGGCATACATGCCCTCCGTCAGGTCAGGTAAATGCGTGCATAGATAACGAAGATCGGCTTCCAGAGCGCGGTCCTCCTCAACGAAGGCGATACACTCCCGGCACCGGCGTTGGAAAGCGGCCAGAGCCGGCGGTAGCCTGACATCGAGCGCCTGGCGCAGATCCAACGCCTGGCAGGCACCGTGCAGTACACCGGCCACGACCTGCTCGGTGAGGATGAGCACGCGTAGCGCATCCCGGGCGGCGATGGTGCCCATGCTCACCTTGTCCTGGTTGTGGCTCTCCGTGGAGCGGGAAAAGACGCTCGCCGGCAGGGTTAGCTTGAGCGCTTCGGCGGTCCAGGCCGAGACACCGATCTGCACTGCCTTGTAGCCATGATTGAGCGGCGCCCGTTCCGGTCTGGCACCGCTCAGATTGGCGGGTAGGCCATGGTTGTAACGGGTATCGACCAGCAGGGCGAGCTGCCGGTCGAGCAGATCGGCAATATTGGCCACCAGGGTCTTGAGCGAATCCATGGCGAAGGCGATGTGGCCGCCATAGAAATGCCCGCCATGCATCACCTTGCCGGCGACCGGATCGATCAACGGGTTGTCGTTGGCGCTGTTGAGTTCGTTTTCGATGAAACCGCGCAGCCAGGGCAGGCTGTCTTCCAGCACACCGATGACGTGCGGGGCGCAGCGGGTCGAATAACGGTCCTGAAGACGCGAAGAGTTACGCGGGGTTTCATCGCTGCCGTCCGCCTGCTCAAGATCCCGGCGCAGACGCGCGGCGACTCGCTGTTGCCCCGCGTGGGGCTTGGCGGCGAACAGGTCCGTATCGAAGTGATAGGGGTTGCCGTCCAGCGCCCAGCAGTTCATGGCGGTGAGGCGCGTAGCCAGGCGCGATAGCTGTTCGGCGCGCCCATAGGCCAGACAGGCCAGGGCCGTCATCACCGCGGTACCGTTCATCAGCGCCAAACCTTCCTTGGGACGCAGACGATAGGGCATAAGATCACGCTCGGCAAACACCTCGGCGGTCGGGCGTCGCTGGCCCTGGTCGAACACTTCGCGCTCGCCGCACAGCACGGCGGCAAGATAAGACAGCGGCGTGAGATCGCCGCTGGCACCCACCGAGCCTTCCGCGGGAATCACCGGGATCACATCTTCCTCGAGCAGCCATACCAGGCGCTCCAGTAGCTCGATACTGACCCCGGAAACACCGCGACAAAGCGATACCAGGCGCACCAGGATCACCGCCCGGGCGGCTTCGATATCGAGAATCTCGCCAAGGCCGCAGCCGTGAAAGGTATACAGGTGACGCGGCAACTCGCCGTGTTGATCCGCGGGCACCGCGCGAGTGCAGGCATCACCGTAGCCGGTGGTGACGCCATAGACGACGCCATCTTCCTCGATCAGACGATCGAGGAAGGCCGGCCCGGCAGCGATACGCTCGTGAAACGCGGGCGATTCGGAAAGCGTGACCCGCATCTGGCGCCGGGCGACGGCCAGCACGGACTCGAGGTCGATTTGGCTGCCATCGAGCAGTAGTCGAGTAGGAGGATGATCAGGAAACATGTCGGTCACCGGTCTGCCAAAAAGGAAAGAAGTTGAACCATTGCAGGGGATAGCGGCGACATTGATCCGTGAGCCAGGCCACGTAGCGACGCATGGCATCCTCACGCCAGGCCTCACGATCGACCCGGCGCAGGTGGCTGGTGTCGTCGAAGGGTTGGAATTCGACGCGATGCGATTTTCCCTCGCGCAGGCAGCTCAACGTATAGATGGGGCAGCGCAGTAATGCCGCCAGCCAGAAGGGGCCTTCCGGGAACAGCGCCGGCGCTCCCAGAAAATCGAGGGGACGCACACGACCACCTTCGTCGATAGGGACGCGATCCGCGGCGATTACCACGAATCCGCCGGCGTTGATGCGCTCGGCCAAGGCCAGGGCGGTGGCGGGGGTGATCTCGGTGACCTCGATGATCTCCGGGCCACGCCTGAGCGTGGAACGATCGAGGAGTTGATTGAACTTGCGCGAATTGCGGGTATGCATGAGCTGGGTGACATGAAAATCGTCCCGGCTATCGCTGATGGCACTGCAGATTTCGAGATTGCCGATATGCGATACCAGCATCAGGCCGCCACGCCCGCCACGAATGGCCTGGTCCAGGCAGGCGCGATCCTCGGGCGTCAGTTTTACGCCCATCGACATGCCGCTCCAGGCATCGACCTTGTCCATCAGGGACTGACCGAAGGCCATGAAATGCTTCAACCCAAGCCACGGGAGCCAACGAGGCGGCTGCCCGGCATGCAGTGGCCATATGCGCTCGAGGTATTGTCGCGAGGCCCGACGAGGCAATGCCTGGCCAAGATAGTAGTAAATGATGACCGGGCCCAGAACCACCTGGAAGGGCAGACGCCCGAGATGACGACGAATCCATACCATGATACGCATGCCGGCCACCGAGCCGGATTCCTGGATGCGTGCCCAATGGTGGGGGGTATCAGACGAGTGATTCATGAAGAATGATTCAACGTTCTCGATCGACGAAAGAGCAGGCGTGGCAAACGTCGCAGCATGCCACAGAACAGGCGCGCATGCATGGCGACCAGCAAGGCGTTGTCGTGCCATAGATCGAAATGCGATACACCATCCAGCGGATAGTGAACCCGTACGGGCAGATTCGTGACCGGCAAACCCGCCCACAACCAACGCACCGGTAATTCGGTGTCGAACTGCATGCGCTCGCCACAGCTGTGGCGGGCCACCAGACGATTGGTCGCCTCGACCGGGTACAGCTTGACTCCGCACATGGTGTCGCGTAGCGCAAAGGACAGCGTATTGAGCCATACCAATGCGTGGGTGGCGTAGCGGGCGTAATAGCGATGCCGCGGCACGCTCTGGTCGAATCGTGGATAGGCGATGCGCAGCTCTTGCTGGTTGGCGGTCAGCCCTTCCAGGAACGGTGGAAAATCGCTGGCGTCGTGCTGGCTGTCGGCGTCGACCTGAAGCGCATGGGTGAAGCCCTGGCGAGCGGCCTCGATCAAGCCTGCCTTGACTGCCGCGCCTTTGCCGCGATTTTCCGGCAGACGCACCAGGCTCACATCCTCCGCCTCGGCGAGCGTGTCGAGCACTTGGGCACATTCGGCGTCGCTGCCATCGTCGACCAGTAATAGCGGTACACCCAGGCGCCGCGCCCCGGCGCAGGTCGCGGTGATGGCGGCGGCATGGTTATAGATCGGAATCAGCACACAGGGGCGAGCCGGCTGATCACTCGTCATCATGGGTCTCCTGCGGTGTAAAGACGATCTTGCCGGCGGCATGAATACCCTGTCGGCCCTGCAGGGTGAAGGACAACCGTATGCCTTGTTCGCTCCGCGACTGGGCAAGGATAAGTGTTATCCGTTCGCCGGGCAGCAGTAGCTGGGGAAATTTGATCCGCTCGAGACGCTGGAACGCCCCGCGCAATTGCAAGTGTTCCCGGGCCAGCTCGACGCTCCATTGCACAAGCACCACCCCGGGGACGATCGGCTGCTCATCGAAGTGGCCTTTCAGATAGAGCAAGCGCTCGGGAACTTCCAGGCTCACCTGACAGCGCTCATCACCTTCGAAGCTCACACCCAGCCACCGCGGCAGGCGATGATCCTCAAGATCGCGAAAAAGCTGTCGCACCAAGGCATTCGATAGCTTGCCTTGAGCATTGGTTGGCCAGACATCGACGAAGCGCCAGTAGCGGGGCACCACCGTGGACTCATAAGCGCTCGACAGATACTGGCGCAGGGACGCGATCAGGTCGCGACGCGAGTCGTGGTCCAGGGGGATACGTTCCGGGTCGAGCTGGACGATGGCACCCAGGCGTGTATCTCGCTCCGGCAGGCTGACGGTACGGGCTTGAATCACATCGGGGTGCGTGCCAAGAGTGCGGTCCATGCCGGTCAGGGATAGACGCTTGCCCCCCACCTTGAGGATACGGTCGGCGCGCCCCAACAGACGAAAACGAGAGTCCTCCAGGGCGATGCGATCGGCCTGGCGCTGCCAGTCCGTACTGGAGAGGAAGGGGGAACGCAGCCACAGGGCGCCGTGTCGATCATCACGAATCTCGATGCCGGGTAGCGGCGTCCAGCACTCGTCTCGTTGCTGAATACGCCAGGCAATGCCACCGGTCTCGGAGCTGCCGTAGATCTCACTGACCGGAACGCCGAGCACCTTCAGAGCGTGTTCACTGGCGATGTGCGACAAGGCGGCGCCGGAGGAATGAATGCGTGAAAGCACTCGAGGGGCCGCTTGCCAGTCGAGCTCCTGGGGCAGACGTTCAAGCGGGGGCGGCGCGCTGATCAGGACCGTGCCGGGAGGCGCATTCAGCGTGCCGATATCGTCGGAATGGCGAGTCTCGTCCAGGCGCCGTAGCCAATCGCTCAGGGTTTCCGGATAACGGCACAGGCTCAAAGCCATCGGCGCCTGCTCGCAAAGCGGACGCAGGATGGCGAACAGCAAGCCATAGATATGCTGATGACTCACCTGGCTGATGACCAGCCGCCCCTCCAACGGCCAGAGGTGAGCATGCACGCCAAGCTCCGCATCGAGCTGGGCAAAGCACTTGTCCAGGCGCTGCGGCTCGCCGCTGGACCCGGAGGTGTACAACGACAGCGCGAGCGCATCGGCGTCGAGCTCTCCCCAGCGCGGTATTCTGGCCTCGGGGCCGGCCCGATGCCCACCCGTCACATCGCCAAGGCGTGCCCGGGTCAGATGGTCCACGCCGGACAGCGTTTCCGGCCGGTCGTCGGCGGGCAGCACCACACTGTCGCCGCGTTCCCAGCAGGCGAGCAGGGCGGCGGCGAATTCGAGCGGTTCGCGCAGGTGTAGGAGCCAGCGCTGGCCCGCGGGCGCCAGGGAGTCCAGCAGCCCCTGCCAGGCACCCACGCGCCCATGAAAAATCGACCAGGGCACGGCGGCTTCACGCGCTGGCAACGCGCAGTGCCAACCGATCGCTCGGTCGCGCGGTGCGTGCCGCCAGGGGGTGCCGAGAAGCGGGGCCTTAGTCATCATGGGCGATCCTGCTCCGCACGCGTTGACGAATGCACCACTCACCGGCGAACAAGGCACCGCTCAGCCCATAGGCAATGCCGCCGTTGTACAGGGCCCAGGTACTCAGGTCGGCGTAAAGTGCCGTCCATAGGGCGATGCTGCCGTTGAGCAGAAAGAAACCGCACCACAGTTGGGTGACGCGCCGAGTGTAGCGCACACCGCTGGCGGGCAGCTCGGGTTCCTGGCGGCGTGCCAGGCGCTCGATCAGGCTCGGCGGATGGCGCAAACTCCAGGCGAACAGGATAAGCAGTGCGGCATTGATCAGCACCGGCCAGGCGCGCACGCCAAGAGTCGCATGACCCAGAAGCGCCAGGGTCGATACGAGCAAGGCCAGCAACAGCCCCCAGCGCTTGTAGCCTGGAGGCAGCCGCCAGCTGACAAGGGCGACAGCCAGCGCCAATAAGAGCACCCCTCCGCCTTGTGGCAGCAAAAACAACACCAGCAGCGGCCAGGCCAGCATCAGCAGGCCGAGCAATAGTGTGGTGGGCGTTGGGGATGAGCGCCTGGCGTCCATTACATTACTTAACGCGGCGCGCCTCCACCAGTGCGGCGAGGCTTTTCAGATTGGCGAAATGGCGACGCGACTCCTCGCTGTCTGCCTCGAGTTTGATGCCGTAGGTCTTCTGCAGGGCCAGGCCCAATTCCAGGGCGTCGATGGAATCCAGCCCCAGCCCCTCTACGAACAAGGGTTCATCGCGGTCGATATCGTCCGGGGTGACGTCCTCGAGCTCAAGGGTGTCGATGATCAGGTGTTTGAGTTCAAGTTCCAGAGCGTTCGCCATGGGCGATATCCTCGTCCATCAAGAAAGATTGAAATAATTTTCGAGACGTCGGTTGAGACGCCGGGCAGCACGCAGAAGCGATGGCACTGCGACCGGCTGTATGGCCTTACCGATCTCCAGGGTAAATAAAGGCCTGCGTGGCGCCACTCGGTGCCAGGGGTCGCCCTTGATCAAGGTGTTGGGTTCACAATGAATCCTTATCGGAACGACAGTAGCACCACTGATAAGGGCGATAATGGCGCCGCCCCGGCGCAAACGCACCGGCTCCCCCGGTGTCGATCGAGTCCCTTCGGGAAAAACGATCAATGACTGCCCATTTTCCAAGGCCTTGCAGGCTTGTGCAATCACCTGACGTGGATTGCGATTGGCAATGAACCCGGCGGACTGGATGACATGGCGGGTGACCGGGTGATGGGCAAGGCGCCCCTTGACGATACACACGGCATCAGGCGTGTAGGCCAGTAGAAACAGCGCGTCGATCAACGATGGGTGATTGGCCAGTAGAAGACTGCCAGGTTGAGCCAGGCGTTCGTCATGAATCAATCGATAATCGATCAGTCTCAGGCCACGAAGCACGCCAACGAATCCCTTGCAGAACACACGAACGACACGTCGCACGCGTTGCTGCGCGATGCCGGAGTTGCGGCTCAAGAGCTTTAACGTAGGGGCGATAGCAAGCCCCAGCACCAACGCGCAGAGTGCAAACAGGATAAAACAGCAGCCCGTGGCAACACGACGCCAACCACGGTCGAGTCCAGTGCCAATAGCACGAGGCATGATTGCAGCACCGGGCATCAGGAGGGCGGCGCCCATGCTCGCCGACGCATGGGGCAGACCAATGCTGCTTCACCCAGTAGCCACGCGATCACGTCATCGGGCTTGGGTGGGTGGTATTGATCAAACATCGATCCGGTCGCACATCGGGTGATCAGTGTCCGGCCACTCTGGCCCGGCGTGGTCAACGATAGACGCAGGGCGACGGCGGCCATGGTCGATGGGCCTGTGGTGTGATCGGCAAAGCGCACAGGGATGGGGGCATCGCTGAACACGGCGACGACGTGTTCTTCACCCTCCATGAGATAGCCCAAGGCGTCACTGAAAAGCGCCGAGACTTCGGCACCGGAGGCTGCGATGGCTTGAAGGGAGCGGCGATTGTCGCTGGCAATGGAATGTACGCCGATCACCGCGTTATGCACCGACATGCCAAAGCGCGCCGGGGAAAGCGACTCCTCTTCATTGAGGGCGTAGAGCATGTCCAGAGTGCGCTCGGCATCGCCATGTCGCGAGGCATGCAACAGTACGCACTCGGCGTTCGGATCGAGTTCCGCGAGCATGTCGCATACGGCACGTCCGGCACCGTTGAGGCGACGGCGCAACATGGCCGGGACGGAGGCGCCGGAAGGGCGTTCGTCAATCGACAGGCGTGGATCGTCAGTGGGGGAGCGCCCGGGCTGCCAGGCGCGCCAGTCCTCGAGGGTAAGCGAGGCCGTATTCATCAAGCGTTTCGTCCCGAGCATCTTATTTCAGGCGTGGTCAGCGCAACGGGCATACCCTACGCGAGTCTTGGACGATAGGCTACTTTGCGATACATCACGTTGAGCTGACGTCAGGATCAGGTTTCGGGTGGATAACGGGTCGCCTGAAGGCTGTCCTTTATCTTCTTGAGGTGTGGTAGGAAGTCTTCGCCGCGACGCAGGGTGACGCCGGTCGCCAGCACATCGATCAAGGCCAGGTGAATCATGCGCGAGGTCATGGGCATATAGATGTCGGTATCTTCCGGGGCAACGACCCCTAGCGTTTCGGTACATTCCGCGGCCAAGGGAGAGTCTGGCGCGGTGATGCCGAGAATCACCGCACCGTTATCGCGTCCTACCCGAGCGATGTCCACCAGTTCCCGGGTACGTCCGGTATAGGAGATGATCACGATGACATCGCCGGTATGGCTGGCAGCCGCGACCATGCGTTGCATCAATACGTCTTCGTAGGCCATTACCGGCAGGTTGAAGCGAAAGAACTTGTGCTGCGCGTCCTGGGCTACCGGCCCCGAGGCCCCCAGTCCGAAGAAGCTGATCTGCTTGGCTTGAATGAGGTAGTCCACGGCGCGTTCGATAGAGCGGGCATCGAGGGCGCGCCGCGCATCGTCCAGCGCAACGACACTCGCACCGAAAATCTTGTCGGCGTAGCTGGCCGCGTCGTCCTCACGTTCCACATTGCGGCTGATATAGGGAGTACCGCCGGCCAGGCTCTGCGCCAGCTTGATCTTGAAGTCAGGATAGCCCTTGGCATCGAAGCCGCGACAGAAGCGATTGACGGTGGGTTCGCTGACCGATGCACGCCGGGCCAGAGTGGCAATGCTCAAGCCGGTAGCGGTCAGGGGGTCGGCGAGAATGACTTCGGCCACCTTGCGCTCGGAACGGTTGAGTTCTTCCAGACGGTGGCGGATACGCTCGAGAAGATCGTGGCTGGCCATCAGGCGGCACTCTTTACCATAGGAAAATTCCTACCATACTGTGTTGTGGCGATTCACCAAGATGTCGTCGCTGTTCTAGCCTGACACCATAATGGCAGAAGGTTCAAAGAGTCTACACTACGTTTTTTGCTAACATTACCAAACTATTTGCAGAAATAAGTAGTAGTGGCGTACTTTGTTAGTAATTCAACTAGAAGTCTGAGAGGCAATCCATGGCCCGAAGCACCACCCCCGATGTCGATCTCGCTTTGTTCGGTGGCTTGGGTGATCTGGCGCTGCGCAAGCTGTATCCAGCGCTCTATCATCTCGATCGTGACGACCTGTTGGCGGACGGCACACGGATTCTTGGCCTGGCGCGTCAGGAGATGGATACCAAGGCCTTTAGAGAACGCGTGCACAAGACGCTCAAGACCTACGTCAAATCTGCTTCCTTGGAAAAAGAGTGCCTGGAGCGTTTTCTCGTGCGTCTCGAGTATCTGCAACTCGATTTCAGTAACGCCGAGGGCTTCAAGGCCATTCGCGAGTGGAGAGCGAATACCGCGCCGGAAAAAGGTAGCCCGCCCATGACGGTCTATCTAGCGGTACCCGCCAGCATCTTCGGCGACATCTGCCATAACCTGCACAAAAGCGGCAGTCTTGATGACGAGACCCGGGTGGTGGTCGAAAAGCCTATCGGCTACGATCTCGAGTCGTCCCGGGAAATCAACGATGCCATTGGCGCGGTGTTTCCCGAGTCTCGTATCTACCGCATTGACCACTACTTGGGCAAGGAAACCGTCCAGAACCTGATCGCGATGCGCTTTGCCAATCCGTTGTTCGGAACGCAGTGGAATCAGAATCATATCTCTCACGTCGAGATCACCGTCGCCGAACAGGTCGGCATCGAAGGTCGATGGGGGTACTTTGATAAAGCCGGACAGTTGCGCGACATGGTGCAGAATCATTTGCTGCAGCTTCTATGTCTGATTGCCATGGACCCTCCTTCCAATCTCGATGCGGATGCCATCCGCGATGAAAAGGTCAAGGTGCTCAAGGCGCTCAAACCGTTCAGCCGTGACTCGATTCCTCGAGATGTGGTGCGTGGCCAGTACATTGCCGGCTCGATCGACGGTGTCAGCGTGCCGGGTTATCTGGACGAGGAGGGAGCCAACGCGGATAGCCATACCGAAACCTTCGTCGCCATGCGCACCGAGGTCGCCAACTGGCGCTGGGCCGGCGTACCGTTCTATCTGCGTACCGGCAAGCGCATGCCGGAGAAGCTATCGCAGATTGTCATACATTTCCGTCAACAGGCGCACTACATCTTCGATCCGGATCAGCGTAGCCTGGCCTCCAACAAGCTGATCATTCGTCTGCAGCCCGAGGAGGGCATCGCGCTGCAGGTGTTGACCAAGGACGGCGGTCTCGATAGGGGCATGCGTCTGCGCCCCGGACCGCTGCATCTGGATTTCAACAGCGCCTTCCCCAAGTCGCGCATTCCCGATGCCTACGAACGCCTCTTGCTGGAGGTCATGAAAGGTCAGCAATATCTGTTCGTGCGCCGAGACGAGGTCGAATATGCCTGGCGCTGGGCCGATCAATTGGTAGCGGCCTGGGATGAGCTCGATATGCCACCCCGGCGCTATCCGGCGGGTTCCTGGGGGCCGGTGGCCTCGATTGCCATGATCACCCAGGATGGTCGTTCCTGGTACGAGGATTACTGATGAGCTCATCCGTTTCCACATCGTCGTCACCCCCGCGCGAGCAGTTGGCGACCCAACTGGCGGAGTCCGTCGCCAGCGCTCTAGCGGTAGATCTGACTAACCAGGAGCGTGTGCTGCTAATCGTCTCCGGTGGCTCGACACCGGTGCCGTTCTTCGCCCGCCTCGCGGCGGTGGACCTGCCTTGGGAGCGGGTCGATATCACCCTGGCAGATGAGCGCTGGGTGGATGAAGAACATAAGGACAGCAATGCCCGGCTGGTACGCGAGCATTTGCTTCAAGGCCCGGCGGCTGCCGCACGCTTTCATCCGCTGACCACCGATGACGGCACGCCTGAGGAAGGCGCGCAGGAGGTTGCCAAACGTCTTGCCGGGCTTTCCTGGCCCGCCAGCGCTATCGTGCTGGGCATGGGGGGAGATGGTCACACTGCGTCACTGTTCCCCGATAGTGGCGAGTTGAGCCTGGCCTTGAGTTCCGACGAGGCAACGGTAGCGGTGCGCGCGCCCAGCGTTCCCCAGCCGCGCATTACTCTAAGCGCGGGCTGGTTGCACCAGGCAAGACGCCACATGCTGCATATCGTCGGCGACGACAAGCGTGCCGTGTTGGCCCGCGCCATGGGAGGCGACGACGTGCGAGAGTTGCCCATCCGCGTTTTTCTGAGTTGTCCGCTCGCTATCTACTGGGCGCCCTGAGCTGAATTTCTAGTGGAGTACATCATGAGTATCGAAAAGCAACTGCCTTCGACCCGCACCACGGAACTCGACAGCATCTGTCTTAGAGCCGAGGTCATCCCGGTACTGACGATCGAACGCCTGGAGGATGCCGTACCCTTGGGGCGAGCTCTGGTGAAGGGTGGTCTGCCGGTGCTCGAGATCACACTGCGCACCGACTGTGCCCTGGAGGCCATCAAGCGTATGAACGAGGTGCTTCCCAGAGCCAGTGTCGGCGCCGGCACGGTGCTGACGCCGGCTCAATACCGTCAGGCCGAGAAAGTGGGAGCCGATTTTGTGGTCACGCCCGGGGCCACCGATGCGCTATACCGCTACGGCGTGAGCAGTCCCGTGCCGATGCTGCCGGGGGTGGCGACCATTTCCGAGCTGATGACCGGCTGGCAGTATGGCTATCGGCGCTTCAAGTTCTTTCCGGCAGAGGCCAGTGGTGGCGTGGCGGCACTCAAGTCCTTCGCTGCCCCCATTCCAGGAGCGCACTTCTGTCCCACCGGCGGCATTACCCTGGACAACGCCGAGAGTTATCTCAAACTTCCCAATGTGATGTGCGTGGGCGGCTCCTGGATCACACCCAAGAAGCTTATCGATGCCGGGGATTGGGAAGGCATTCGCGCCTTGGCGCGGCAGGCCGCGGATCGTTTTCATCACTGACCAAGCAACGCAGATGACAGGGGGTGAACTCGGTGGATGACGAGGTCGATCGACGGCTTTGCAGTCCCGCTGTGGCACGTAACCGCGATGCGATCCTCGCGGTACTGCGCGACGTATTGCCGGCGCGTGGCAAGGTGCTGGAGATCGCCAGCGGCAGCGGCGAGCATGCGCTGTACGCTGCCCGCCATCTACCGACGATTCGCTGGCAGCCCAGCGATCCTAGTCCTCAGGCGTTGGCCTCCATCGCCGCCTGGCGCGATGCCGAGCCGCTCGATAACCTGCTCGAGCCCTTGCAGTTGGATGTTACCGTCCGACCTTGGCCGCTGAGAGACTTCGACGCCTTGGTGTGCATCAATATGATTCACATCGCCCCCTGGGAGGCGGCTCAGGCCCTGTTCATAGAAGCCGGTGAGCGTCTGGGCAAGGGCGGTGTGTTGTATTTGTACGGCCCTTTCAAGCGGGATGGGCAGCACACGGCCGAGAGCAATGCAGTCTTCGATGCGGATCTGCGTCGACGCGATCCGCGCTGGGGCATCCGGGATCTGAACAACATAGAAGCGCTGGCCGGAGAACATGGCTTGAGTGTCGACCGTATCGTCGAGATGCCGGCCAACAATCTCAGCCTGGTGTTGCGAAAGTAGTGCTGCGTCAAACGAGAGGCAAGGCGCATTGACTTGATTAATTCGGCGCTGCCCCAAACACTGTAAGCTAATGACTGATCCCACGATCGGGTTTCGACCGGTCAAGAAAGGAGGCTATCCATGTCCGCGTCCGATTTTGCACAAGAGTTTCGCCTGGACAAACCTTGTCCCAATTGCGGCAATCATCGTATGCGCGTTTCCCAGGAGAAGAACCCGGATGACAAGGTGTTCTGCGGTTCCTGCAATACCTTCGTGTGTCTTTACCGGGAAGCCCAGGATCGTCTGGAAAACGATCCCAAGAGCGAAAAAGAGGAGCTCATCGAACGAGTGAGCAACAAGGATTTCGACAAGGGGTTCGATAAAGACTCCTAAAGCTGAGATCCATCGCGTCTAGAAGCGCATTTTGCACCATGGTCAGCACCCGGGACCATGGCGCGCTAACCTGAATGTCCTCCAGGTGTCCCCCTTGATGCCGCAAGGAATCGTCCGCCTTACCGCCTAACTGCTGTCACCTTCTTTCCATAATTCGACTTTTGGCGTATGCGCTTGAGGGGTGTATTGTTGCGACGCAACACGCAGCAGGTCATGAACGGATTCTAAGCAATGTCGCGGAGTCTAACTATGTGGCAGAAACTCGCAGGTCTGGTAGGCGTTTCGTCCGTTCCCCAGGTCAGTCTCGCCTTGCAGGGCGGTGGCGCTCATGGCGCCTATACCTGGGGAGTGCTGGACCGTTTACTCGAAGAGGGTTGGCGGATCGAGGGCGTCAGTGGTACCAGCGCCGGGGCGATGAACGCCGTCGCCCTTGCCCAGGGATGGATGAACGACGGTGCGGAAGGTGCACGGGAGTCCCTGGCGAACTTCTGGCAAGCAGTGACGGATCGCGCACCGTTTCACCTGGATTTCCTGCAGCAAATCGATCCCAATGGCGACGCCGCCATGCCTGTATCAATGCATATGATGCAGACGCTCACGAAGATGCTCTCGCCGTATCAGTTCAATCCACTGGATATCAATCCCCTGCGCGATATTCTGCAGGAGCAGTTCGATTTCGAGCGCCTGAGACAAGCCTGTCCGCTCAAGCTCTTCATCGCGGCCACCCATGTCGGAACCGGCAAGGTAAAGCTATTCGGCAACCGGGAGCTCAGCGAGAAGGCCCTGCTGGCTTCCGCCTGCCTTCCAAGCGTGCATCAAGCGGTAGAAATCGAGGATGAGTACTACTGGGACGGTGGTTATACCGCCAATCCTGCGATCTATCCGCTGGTTTACGATTGCCAGACGCCGGATATCCTGTTGATCTTGCTTGATTCTCTCGAGATCCAAGAGCTCCCTCGCAGCGCCAAGGGGATTGCCAGCCGTAGCATGGAGTTGAGTTTTTCTTCCAGTTTCCTGCGGGAGATGCGCACCCTCTGCCAGGCGCGCAGCTATATCGCTACCTCGTCGTCTCGTGCTTGGCTGCCTCGAGGGCGTCTGGAGCGCCTGTTGGAGCGTCTGCGCTTTCATCTAATCGAGGCTGACGATCTTGCGGATATGAACAGTATCAGTAAGCTCAATGCGTCTAATGGATTCATCAGCCACCTGCGTGATCTCGGCCGAAATAGAACCGAACGCTGGTTGGCTGCCAATGAACGTTCAGTCGGACGCCATGCCTCGGTGCAAATAGAGCGGCTCTTTACTTGAATGGCTTTGCCTGAGCCGCTCCTGAGGTTTTGACGCTATAGCAGTTCTTCCGCTGCCAGGGCCAGGCGAGAGCGTTCGACGCTCTTAAGGGTGACATGGCCGGCATGGGGCCAGTCGCGAAAACGCTCGACGACCGCGGCCATGCCACAGGTATTGGTGGTGAGGTAAGGCGTGTCGATCTGGCCGACGTTACCCAGGCACACGATCTTGGTGTTGCGACCGGCCCGGGTGATCAGGGATTTCAGTTGTTTCGGTGTGAAGTTCTGGGCCTCGTCGATGATCAGGAACGTATCGTTCAGTGTGCGTCCACGCATGAAGGTTGGCGAGCGGATCTGCACTCGTGAGCCGATCAGTTGACGGGTAGCGCCTTCGCTCCAGCTCGAAGTGCCGTCCCTCTCGTCCCGAAGCAGATTGTCCATGTTGTCATGGAAGGCCCCCATCCAGGGCGACATCTTTTCCTCTTCGGTGCCAGGCAGAAAGCCGATGTCCTCGCCCATGGGGATCGGCGCGCGAGTGAAGACGATGCGCTCGAACAGCTTGGTATCCAGGGTTTGCTGGAAGGCGGCAGCCAGGGTCATGAAGGTCTTGCCGGTACCGGCGCTGCCGGCGATGGTGACCAGGTCGATCTCCGGGTCCATCAGCAGGTTGAGGGTAAAGTTCTGACGGCTGTCGTGAGCATGCACGCCCCACACGCCGGCATGGTGACGGTAGTTGGTCAACAGTTGAAGGCGCGCACTGTTCGGGGTGAGGTCGCGAACGATGGCCTCGAAATCGGCGCCATTGTCACTGTCGGAGACCAGCATGCCGATGTGCCAATCAGGGGGCATCTCGCCACTGAGATGGTAGAAGAGGTGGTGATCGACGCGCTCGACCTTGACCTCGACGTTGAGCGACTCCCATAGGCCCGCGCCGTCCTTGCCGGCGATGGTGTAGACCTTGGCGCCTTCGATCATGACGTCGCTGTCGCTGAACACGCGATCGTTACGATAATCCTCCACCGGCACGTTCAACGCCGCTGCCTTGACCCGCAGGTTGATATCCTTAGTGATCAGAATCACCGAGGCATCCGGGCGCTCATCTCGCAGGCGACAGGTCTCGGCCAGGATACGATTGTCGGCGTTATCCTCCAGGTGATCGAGAGGTTGCAGATTGCTGTAGCACAGGAAGCGCAGACGCCCCCCTTGACCGACGGCATCGATCAAGGGAATGCCCTGCTGGATTTCGTCGAAGGAGACGGCACTGGTGAGTTCGGACAACGTACGGCTGACCTGCCGGGCGGTACGCGCAATGTCACGCACGCCGTTCTTGAGTTTGTCGAGTTCCTCGAGCACGGTCATGGGAATGACCACATCGTGTTCTTCGAAATGATAAAGCGCAGCGGGATCGTGGAGCAGAACGTTGGTGTCGAGTACGTAAAGGCGGGTGACTTTCTTGTCGATTCGAACCATCGGCGTAGGTACTCCTGAAAGTAACGGCGATGAACGACGCCAGTTGCGGAAATGTCATCTGCGTGACATCGATGCTCAGACGTCGTCTTCCTGACTACAAGTTGTGGGCTCCTTTCAAAAGTGGTCAATGGACTCTTTCTTCAACATGATGCTTTCAACATGGACCTTTGACATCGGGAATGCCATTAGTGTCATTCCACGTTTACGACATTTACATGTAAACCGAATCGATATCCAGCGTCGAACGTTCGCCGAGTGCCTCGAAATTTTCGTCGAGCCAGGCCGCGGCGGTACGCCGGCCCTGGTTGCACAGATGTGTGAGGAAGGCCCATTCGGCATTGAGTTTGCTCGAAACGGATAACGATTGCAGCGCATCTTCGGCATCGATGCGATGGAAGTGCGCGTCGCGATAACAGGTCATAGTGCTGTCGCTGACCTCGATCAGGCGTTTGAGCATGGCAATGGTGCGCACCTCCTTGATCAACGACGTATTGAAGGTGATCTCGTTCATGCGGTTGAGAATCTCCGGGGCGCTGCGTGGCACCTTGTCGCGATAGATCGGGTTGATCTGCACGATGGCGATGTCGCGTGAATCGCACTCCTCCATCAATGGGAAGAGCGCCGGATTGCCCACATAGCCGCCATCCCAGTAGGCTTCGCCGTCGATTTCCACCGCCTTGTACAAAAACGGCAAGCAGGCGGAGGCCATGACCGCATCCAGGCTCATCTCCTCGCGTCGAAAGACCCGCTGCTTGCCCGAGCGCACGTTGGTTGCGGAAACGAACAGCTTGAGATACTGGCATGCCCGCACACGCTGGAAATCGACCCGCTCGGCGATAATGTCCCGCAGCGGATTGATGCCCAGCGGATTGAACTGATAGGGCGAGATCACCCTGCTGAAAAGATCGAAGGACAGATAGCCCGGCGAGCAGTCCAGACTCCAGTTACCCATCCACATGTCCAATGGCGTGCGTCGTATGGGGCTGAGCAGGGCCGCCTTGCTCACCGAGAACCAGAACTTTTCGAGTTCTTCCCGGGCGAGGTCTTCATTGCCTTCAAGCAAGCCGTCAGCGGTGATCACTGCGTTCATGGCACCGGCACTGGTACCGCTGATGCCCTCGATGCGCACTCGAGGGCTTTCGAGCAGATAGTCGAGCACGCCCCAGGTGAAAGCGCCGTGAGCGCCACCACCTTGCAGGGCCAGATTGATCGCCTTGGCTTGAGTCATCGTTCTCCCGTGGACATTTATCTGTCCTGTCATTGTGCATTGCAATATCGACCAGCATAGCTGCTGCTGGCGAAGGCGACAAACGCCCCAACCCAAGCTTCGATGTGCATGAGTGCCTAGAAGAGGGTTGTCCGCTGCCGCAGGACTTACCTTAACCGGGGTAGCCGTAAAAAATTATTTTGATGAATGAGAACAATAAAGCGTGCAAGTTCGTTGCTGAAAGTGCCACGCTTCATCGTGATTCATCTGTGCGTCAGCGCACTATGTACATGTGGTTTCTCCCCAGAGCCAATAAGGAAATTAGCCATGAGTTTTACCTACCCCGACGGAGGTCTGGATTCGTCGATTGTCGCTTTCGACGGTGCTTTGATGAGACTGGCTCAGGCCCATCTGGTTGAGCCAAATCCCTCGAAAGAGGAGGTACTGGCCTCGGCGAGGGAGGTGATGACAATCTCCGGCGGCTTCGCTGCGTTGTATGTCCGCGTTGCGACGATGGAGATGGCGGGGGTCTTCGCGGGCAGTGACTGGGCCTCGCCCGCCATTCTAAAGCCCGCCCTGGCCGTGCGTTCGCTGCGTCACGGTGAACCCGACGTCGCCACCATCGAGGCGCTTAGCGAAATCCGCTTGCTGGCCGTTGCCTTGGGGGGCTACTTCCATCTAGGCATTTCCGCCGAACAGGCTAGAAATTTCCTCAATCAGGTGATGGCATTGAATCTGGATCTTCTTGCCGGACCAATGAGCGAGGCGGATCGAGAGCGCCCGCAAGCGCTAGGGAAGATCGTGCAGGCACTGTATCAGTATCTGCTGGCACACCTGGGTTACGAAAGCATTCTCGAGAGCCTGGTCGATGAGATCCAGCGCCTGCTCGCCCAGCGTCCGGTTCAGACGGACAGCATCAAGCAGATGATCAGCCAGATTGCCCAGTGTCTGTTCGATCCTGAAATATATACCGCCGGTACGGAAAGCGCTGCGCGCTTGGTGAGTGCACTGTTTGGCCCCACCCCGGGCTGTCGTGACGATCCAGGTCTTGAGGTGTACACCCAGCGCTTGGCAGCAATGGATGAAACCGCGTTGGCCACAGAAGCCACTGACTTCGCTCGTGCAATGCACGATACGGGCCTGGTATCGCCCTATCACCCCGCATTGCTGCGCTACCTGCGCGGTCATCGCGACGACTTGTTGCTGGTAGCACTGGGGCTGAGCAGTACCGGATGCGAGACCCTGCTGTGTTACCGACAGCTGGTTTATGCGCTGATCGATGAAGCCATTTATCCAGAGACCAGTCAGGCGGTTTACGGGTTGTCCTTGCTACTTGAACGCGGCGCGCTTTTTTCGGCCCCCATCGCCTCTGGTCTGTGGCGTCAGATCCGGTTAACGCTATCTTCTGATACGTCAAGTACGTTGAGTGCCGTCTTCGGCGAAGCGCATCCGCCGCGCGTCTTTCTGCTTGCCGGTGTGCTGAGCTTGTTGGGCCAGCCCTTGGGTGTGGGGCAGGGCAATAACCCGACCTGCCAATCGGTCATCGGTCTTTCCATGTGGGCCGATAACGATGGCGATTATCTCTTGCAACTCGTGGCATGGGCGGCCCGAGACGATGAAGTGCTTACCCGGTTCGAGGGTGAACGCATCTCCTCCAAGTCCCTGGAGGCGGGTCTTGCCAAGGTGCCACCGCTGGACGTTGACCCGGTTTCTCTGGTGCTGATACCGCATCTCGATCGTCTTTACATGGAAATGGGCCGGTTATGTGGCAAGCGTGACGACGATCTGCATCGCTGGATCAATCCTGAATTCTACGGCTGGTGGGTCGGGCAGGGGTTTCGTGTGGTGGCGAATATACGCACCGGCGAGATTGACGACTACGCGGGATTCATTCGCCATTTCTATGCGTGTTATCACCCGTTTTACAACGGCAACATGCCCTTGATTCACCCGCAGCCTGCGGGAATCGTCGTGACCGACAGCGCCGCACGTCTGGTGGGGCGGCATGCGATTACCCTGCTCCGTGTGATGCTGGACCCCAACGACGAAATGCGCGTCTATTTCTTCAACCCCAACAACGACAGCGGTCAGGACTGGGGGCAGAATATCGTGTGTGCGACTCAAGGCCATGGCGAGCGTCCCGGTGAGGCGTCCTTGCCTATCGCCGAGTTCGCCTCGCGGCTCTACGTGTTTCACTACGATCCGCTGGAAAAGGGGGATACGCTGGCGGTTCCCGATGACGAAGTCGCCCGGATCGTCGGCTTGGGCCGGGGGAGTTGGGCGGCGGATCATTGAGCGGCCTGTGCTTCTACACATCGACCCGGTACACTCCGCGCCTTGTTAATAACAGTAGGTAGAATTCATGAGTCAGTTACCCAATTGCCCGCTGTGCTCCTCGGAATACACCTACGAGGACATGGGCCTGTTGATCTGCCCGGAATGTGCCCATGAGTGGGTCATCGATGGAGCGGTCGAGAATACCAGTGACGCGCTGATGGTCGGTGATGCTCACGGTAACCTGCTGCAGGACGGTGATACCGTCAGCGTGATCAAGGACCTCAAGGTCAAGGGCTCCTCCTCGGTGGTCAAGGTCGGCACCAAGGTCAAGAACATCCGTCTTGTCGAAGGTGATCACGATATCGACTGCAAGATCGACGGCGTGGGCGCGATGAAGCTCAAGTCGGAGTTCGTCAAGAAGGTGTGATGGAGACGACTATTCTGGAATCGTCAGGCCACGTAGCACGGCGGGCCGCTCCAGAAAGTCAGACAGGGCGCGGGTGACATGCGAAAAATCGTCAATGCCCACCAAGTCACCCGCCTCGTAGAAGCCAATCAGATTGCGTATCCATGGGAACGTGGCAATATCCGCTACCGAGTAGGTATCGCCCAGCAGCCAGTCCCGACTCTCTAAATGTCGATCCAGGACACCCAGCAAGCGCCGCGACTCCGCGACATAGCGATCCCGAGGGCGTTTGTCCTCGATCTCCTTGCCGGCAAACTTATTGAAGAAACCGACTTGTCCGAACATCGGACCGATGCCACCCATCTGGAACATCAGCCACTGCAGTGCCTCGTAGCGCTCATGAGGATCATTAGGCAATAGTTGTCCGGTCTTCTTGGCCAGATAGAGCAATATGGCGCCTGACTCGAACATCGGTAGTGGCTTACCCGCCGGGCCATTGGGATCTAGGATGGCGGGAATCTTGTTGTTGGGATTCAGCGAAAGAAATTCGGGGGAATGCTGATCGCCATCGTCGAAACTGACGCGGTGCGCCTCGTAGGGCAATCCGATCTCTTCGAGCATGATCGAGACCTTCACCCCATTGGGTGTGGGCAGTGAGTATAGCTGAAGCTGATCGGGATGCTGGGCGGGCCACTTATGGGTAACGGGAAATGCGCTGAGATCGGTCATCATAAGAAACCTTGCGGATTGGCCAAATGGACTTACATCGATACAAGAGCATTGATCTTGCGTTAGTTCTCGCTTCTCTTGCAAGCCGGAGTCCGGTGCCGCGTGTCCGAATGACGGTGTCAGGTAGAGCAAGGGCCGCCCAACAGTTACCAGCCTATATGGCTGCTATAAGTTAGTATTTATATTCTATACAGGCATCTGAAAGCGTAACGATGTTGGCTTTAACTAACTGATTTATTTGATTTTGAATAGCCACTTCGTTGCCCTTGATTGCAAGGTGTGCCGCGATGTGATTACGTAAGCTGGCTATCTTCTGTGGGCGCTTCTCCTTTGGGATAGAAGTGAGGTATTTGATCAGCTTTTGAGTATCCGCGGGAGCGCCAGCTACTTTGACCTGTTTGCAAATACGACCGCTGTTTTTGATATGGGCGATGAGCGGCGAAAAGCCAGAGTCGTTGCTGATGACTTCGAAGGCTATCGCATTGTCCGCCTGGGTATCGAATTTTCCAAGGTAATAGGCTAAGTGAAAATCCAGGTTATTGTCCTGAATTGCCTTTAACTGGACCACGACCAGATTGATAGGCTTGTCATACTTGATATCGGTGAAATCCAGTTTGGGCTGTTTTGCGCCAAGAAAGACAATTATCTTCTCGTAGATCGAAAGGTCGATCTTGCCGAGACTTCCGATATTTTCGTAATCGATGAACGCCCATTTCATGATTTATCTTCTCACGCTTAAGTGACCACCGTTTCAGCTTGAAAGCATCATTCATTTTAAAACCTGACTTATTTATCGGCATAAACGATGCTTTTCTTTACTGCTGTGCAGCGCTGGAGTGCAATGGTTCGAGAACAGCAATGAATCGAAAACGACCTCGATGAGGCCGTTTCGCTATGTGATCAGGCCTTGGACTGACCTGTTGTTATAGTGTCTTCTATCTATCGACACTGCCCGACCAGCTCTTGACCCTGATCCTGCGGCTCCTGGGTCAGCGCAGTGGTTGACGACGTTGCAAACAGCGCAATGTCCGGGGTACCGATAAATTCAGCTGCCTTCGAAGCCGATCAACACATTCACGACGTTGATGCCGATCTCCTCCACGGCGTAACCGCCTTCAAGCAGAAAGGTGGTGGGAAGCCCGAGTGTCTTGAGGCGCCGCCCGCAGTCGAGGTAGTCGTCGCTCTTCAATTTGAAGGAGCTGATTGGATCGTACTCGAAGGTGTCGACACCAAGGGAAATGATCAGCACTTCCGGCTGGTAGGCCTTTATGCGTCGAATGGCATCGTCCAGCGTGTTGGCCCAGGTGGCGTAGTCGGTGCCGCTGGGCAGAGGGTAGTTGACGTTGAAGCCCTCGCCCTTGCCGCGTCCGGTCTCATCCGCAAAGCCCAGGAAGTAGGGGAATTCCTGACGCGGATCGCCGTGCAGCGAGAGGAACAATACATCGTCGCGTTCGTAGAAGATGTCCTGGGTGCCGTTGCCATGGTGGAAGTCGACATCCAGGATCGCGACCTTGCGCATGCCACTATTCAAAGCGTGTTGTGCGGCAATGGCGGCGTTGTTGAAGAAGCAGTAGCCGCCGTATTGGTCGATAGCAGCATGATGGCCGGGTGGGCGGCATAGGCCGAAGGCGGGTTCACCGGTGTTGATGGCATGATCCAGCGCCGAGAGGGCAATGTCCTTGCTGGTCTGGGCGGCGGCAAAGGTGTTGGGGCAGAGCGAGGTATCCGTGGTCAGCGCGTAGTAGCCGATCTTGCCTTCGATATTGTCCGGGATCCTGCCGCTATCCATGCGCCGGGTGGGCCAAGCCAAGGGAATGGGTTCGCCGGGATGACCCGCCGCGACCCATTCGTCCCAGGCACGTTCGAGAAATTCGATATAGCCAGAATCGTGTACCGCAAGCACCGGGTCGAGCCCGTACGCCTTGGGCACTCGCACTTCACCCAGGCCAACCTGGCGTACACGATCGATGATGATATCGACCCGCTCGGGACATTCGTAAGGCGTCACGAGCTTGCCGCCATCGAGCTCGGTCTTGGCACGGCGCTTTTTAGTGTCTTCCGAGTGAAATGTCAGCACTATCTTTCCTTTTTGTTCAGCAATCTCTGCAGTAAACCAGCTATTTACTCGATAATCGATGCGAAAAAGTCGTTCACTTTCCTCAATACCGGCTTGATCAGGGGTGTCGGCTTGCTGCGTCTCATCAGCGCTTCTTCTCCCGCATAACTATAGGTAATCGCTTGAGCCGCGAGCCAGCGCAGCGGTTCGGGTTCCCAACGTTTGATCAGGTGGCGGTGACTGGTGTTGGCGTAGGCCCAGGGCATGCTTGCCAGTCGAGAGTCACGCTCGAGAATCAGGTCGGCCAGGGTTTTGCCGAATAGATGTGCTGCGGCGACACCCTCACCGGCGTAGCCGCCGGCAGTGGCAATACCGGTATTTCGATCGAAAATTCCATGGGGGCGAAAGTTGCGCGATAGCCCCAGGGAGCCGCCCCAGCCGTGGCGTATTCTTACGTTCTTGAGTATGGGGAACAGATCCACCAGTAGATCGTGGCGCAGGCGAATATCATCCTGGGAAATGGCCAGTGCATGCTTGGATTTGGCGCCAAAGGCGTAGCTGCCCCGAGCGCCGAACACGAGTCGTCCATCGGCGCTGCGGTGCCCATAGTTGATCAACCGACTGGCATCGGCAAAGGCGGGGCGCTCGGCCATGCCGATCTCCTGCCACATGTCGTCCGTCAGCGGTTCGGTGGCGATCACCAGACTTTGCACCGGAATGACATGCTTCTTGAAATCGTGAAACCGCTCCGCGTAGCCCTCGGTAGCGCAGACGATGGTTGGCGCCTCGACGACGCCCTGATCCGTGATCGCTTCATTCGGGCCGAGGTGAGTGACGCGGCTGTGTTCGTGAATCGTCACGCCTAGACGTTCGACCGTTTCGGCCAAGCCAATAACCAATTTGGCAGGGTTCACGGTCGCAACCTGACGATGATAGATGCCGCCGTAGCCGTTGCGAAAACGCGCCTTTTCGGCGAGTTGGTCGGCATCCAGCCAAGTGCAGTTTGCTTCGTCGTGGCCGAGCTCATGAAGATGTGCAAGGTAGTGTTTCTGAATATCGATCTGGTCCGGGTAGCGCGCCGCCGCGTAGAGTGCACCGCCCTTGTTGAAGTCGGCGGCGATACTCTCACGTTCCAGCACCTGGCCGATCTCGTCGACATTATCCGCCAGTACTTGGCAACACTCGCGCCGCTGTTCCATCGGCAACTTGCCGACATGGCGCTCAAGACCAGCCAGGTTGCCCACCACCCAGCCGCCGTTGCGCCCGGAGGCGCCATGACCGACGCGCTCGGCTTCCAGCACGACGATAGCCAAATCCGGCGCGTGCATTTTCAGATAGTAGGCGGTCCACAATCCCGTGAAGCCAGCGCCGATGATGGCCACATCGGCCTGAGTGTTCGCCTCTAGACGCGGCCGCGGCTCGGGCCGTTCGGCGACGGTAGAGGCCCAGAAATTACGCTGCATGTCCGATTGCATACTGCCACCTTAACAAGCCCGCGCAGGCATTTATTCAAAATCACATGTATCCCAGTATCAAATACCCTACCGCCGCAAGACAGCCGGCCATGGCGGCGTAGGGCAACTGGGTGAAGGCGTGCTGGAAGGGCGTGCAGCCGCTGGCCTGGGCGGTCAATACCGTGGCATCCGAGTAGAAACAGGCGTGACTGCCGAAGGTGCTGGCGGAGAGGGTGGCGCCGATCACCAGGATCATGTCGGCCCCCAGGTTCTGTCCCAGCACGCTGACGATGGGCAGAATGATGACGAATACCCCCCAGTTGGAACCGGTGGCAAAGGAGACGAACCCCATGATGGTGAAGATGATGAAGGGCAGCATCTCGGCGCTGATCAGTGGTTGAACGGTATTGATGACGTAGTCGGCGAGTCCCAACTCTGTGTTGACCTCATTGAACAGGAAGGCTGCCACCAGCACTGCCAGGGCATCGAGCATCGACTTGAAGCCTTCCAGAATATTGTCGAAGGTCTGGGCGGGGGAGAGCTTCTTCAGCGCGATGAAGGCCACAATCATGCCTGCCAGGGTAACGAAAATCCCCATCAGGAAGTCCAGATCGAACCACCAGGTGAAGAAGGCCAGTGACGCCATGGGCAGCAGGAAGGTCCAGATGGTGCCTTTTGTCTGGTCATCATCCGCCTCGAGATGGCCGATTTCGGCGTCGATGTGCTCTGCGCCCGGGGGAACGCACTGCCCGGTTTCCTCGGCGCGCTGCTCTGCCTTCTTCATGGGGCCGAAGGCGGGAATCCAGCGGTAGATGAAAAGTGGCACCAGAATGACGGCGATCCAGGGATAGAACATGTAGGGAATGGCCTGGATGTAAGTCCAGATGCCCTGGCCATCCTCGGCGATGCCGTTTTTTTCGATCAAGGCGCCGAAGAATACCGCCCAGGTCGAGATCGGGATCAGCACGCTGATCGGCGCCGCCGTGGAGTCGATCACGTAGGCCAGCATCTCGCGGGAGGTCTTGAAGCGATCGGTCACCTTGCGCATCGAGGTACCCACGGCCAGCGAATTCAGGTAATCGTCCACGAACAGAATGATGCCCATGAACCAGCATCCCATCAGCGCGCGAGGCTTGTTGATGGTGTAACGCATCAGGCTGTCGGCGAAGGCCTTGGAGGAGCCGGACTTGAGCAGGAGGGCGATGATACTGCCCATCAATCCACAGACGATGATGACCCAGGCGACGTCTTCGTCGGTCATCACCTCCAGCAGATTCTCGGAGAGGCTGCTCAAGGCATTGCCAGGGTCGATCATCAGGGTGCCGACGAAGGCACCGAATACCAGCGGTTCAAGCGCGCGCCGCGTCCATAGGGCGAGTACCAGAACGATTGCAGTGGGGAGCAGCACCAGGGGGCCGTTGATGTCCATCGTGTATCACCTCGAGCGTCTTGTTGTTGTGCATTCAGGTTGAATTCGGCGATCGGCTAAGGAAGCGCTGAACAAATCGGCGAACGTGATGAAGCGCAAGGCGCACGGCACGCAGAAGACGAGACATAACATGGGGTTAGGCGAGTCTTCGAGTACCGCGCAACGCAGCGATTCGTATGTGCAGCCATTTATTCAGTGTTTCCTCAACGCAGTTTTTCGAGCAACTGGTAATACCACATGCCGGCGGCCAGCAAGGTATTACCAAGCTGGTCGTTGAGGGGGATGCGCATATGCTTCACCTTGGCGAAAGTATCGAATTCCTCCAGGCTACCGCTGACGGCATTGGCCATGATCTCGCCGACGATATGCGAGGTGGCGATGCCGTGGCCTGAATAGCCCTGAGCGTAGTAGACGTTATCGGAGAGCTTGCCCAGCTGCGGGATTCGGTTGATGACGATGCCGGCCATGCCTTGCCATTGAAAGTCGATATCGACGCCCTTCAGCTGAGGAAAAGTGTGCTCAAGGCGAGGACGCAGCTCCCCGGCGATGTCCTGGGAATCGCGGCCGGAGTAGTTGGCGCCACCACCAAACAGTAAACGCTTGTCGGCGGTCAGGCGGTAGTAATCGAGCACGAAGCGAGTGTCGTAGACGGCTAGATCGTCTGGATTGATCGCCATCGCGGTGTCGTGATCCAGCGGCGCGGTGGTGACGATACCCAATGCCACCGGGAACAGCTTGCCGCTGAGCCGTTTGCGTTCGAGTCGGTGGTAGGCGTTACCCGCGAGAATCACACTATTCGCCGTGACGCGACCCTGCTCGCCGACCACGACCGGCGTGTCGCCATGCTGGATATCGATGACCGGCGAGCCTTCGAAGATCAGCGCGCCCAGGTCTGCCGCGGCGCGGGCCTCGCCTAGACACAGATTGAGCGGGTGCAGGTGCATGTTGTAATCGTTGCGGATGGCGCCGTGGTAAAGCTCGGTACCGACGACCTGCCGCACCTCGCTGGCTTCCAGCCAGTGGACGTATTCGCCGATCGCGTGATGCTGCGATTCCTCGAAGTCCTGTTTCAGCTCCTTCACGTGGCTCGGTTTGTAGGCCGCCTGCAAATGGCCGTGCTTGAGATCGCAGGAGATTGCGTACTTCTCGACGCGCTGCTTGATGATCCGGTGGCCGCGCCAGCGCAGGTTCCAGACGAACTCCCGGGCCTGATCGCCCAAGGTATTGCGCATCTGCTTGGTCATGGCGTCCTGACCGGACAGGCTGCCGGTGACCTGGCCGCCATTGCGTCCGCTGGCGCCCCAGCCGACCTTGTGCGCCTCGATGACGGCCACTCGATAGCCGCGTTCGGCAAGTTCCACCGCCGTAGCCACTCCAGTGAAGCCCCCACCGACGATGGCGATATCCACGCGATGATCGCCTTCCAATCGAGGATAGTCGGATTCTTCAGCGATCGTGGCGGTGTAATAGGAAGCGCAGCGTGGTTCGGGCATGACGTCTCCCTGTGTGGTTTTCAGATAGTATGATTGGATAGTGTGATCACATGTGTGTGATCACACTAGCAGAGGCTTGCAAACGCGACAAGCGCGGATTGTCATCCATGAGCCGCGCTAAGAGGATATTTACAAATTACTGCGCTCGACCATACTGCGTTGAAATCAGCCTCAAAGTGCTCATTTACAGCCCGTAAACTCGTGCGCGAGCCCGGTCCTTTTTTCGGCTGATTTCGCCTTGTCTAATCGTCGTTCGTGACTTTTGTAAACACCCTCTAAGATATGCTTTCAATTCAGATAGGAATGATAGAGAGGCCGACAGCGCCAACATGACCACGCAACTGACAAGCAGGCGAGACGTTTTCTCGCCGGATACCGCCTCGACACGCTTGCATCAGGCGCTACGCACGCGCATGTGCGAAGGCGACTTCACGCCAGGAGAGGTAATCTCGATCCGGCGTATCGCCGCGGAATACGGCACCAGCGCCATGCCGGCCCGGGAGGCCTTGCGCTGGCTTGTCACCGAAGGGGCGCTGGTGTTTTCCGATAGTCGCAAGATCATCGTACCCAAGCTGAGCCGAGAGCGTTTTGAAGAAGTGCTGTACGCGCGCAAGAACCTGGAAACCGAGGTCTCGCGCCAGGCGTTTCCCCATATCACAGCGGGCGATATCGAGGAGCTGAAACGCATCGATGAGCAGATCAACGGCGCCATCGCCCAAGGCGATATCGTTCGCTACATGCGTGGCAACTACCAGTTCCATTTCCTTATCTATCGGCTCAGTCAGTCACGCGTCTTGCTGCCGCTGATCGAGATTCTCTGGCTGCAATACGGCCCGAGCATGCGCTATATCTGTACTCGTTGGGGCGCTTCCAGCATCGCCGACGACCATCTCCGCGAAGTGACTCAGGCGCTATCGAGCGGTGATTGTGAGGCGTTCTGCCAGGCGATCGGCGCAGATATCGAGCAGGGCATGATGCTGCTGAGTTAGCGTGCCTGAAAAACGGCAGGCATCACTACTCGGGTCGTCGAACGTGCCGCGCTCCTAGTTTTTAAAACGCCCGTCGAGAGGATTTGACGATCGATCAAGCGCCACGAGTGGCAGTGTACAGGGTGTAGATCGACTGGCTGGCGGTCATCAATAGGCGGTTTCGATCTTCTCCCACGAAGCATACATTGGCGCAGACTTCCGGCAACAGTATGCGGCCGAGTAGCGTGCCTTCCGGCGAGAAGATGGCGACGCCATCGACTCCCTCGCCACCAGAAGCACTCGACCAGATATTGCCCTCCACATCGCAAGCCAGGCCATCATAGGTTTCTTTCTGGTTCGTGACGATTTCCTTGCGATCGCTCACGCTTTTACCATCTTGCCCCAAGGTCCACCTGATGATCGCCGCGGGTTGATCGGGGAAATGCGAGGGCGCCGTATCGGAGGCATAGAACCCTTTGCCATCTGGTGTCAGCACAATGCCATTGGGTTTGTAAATCTCATCGGTGAGCAGAATGGGTTCATCGAGAGTGTCGTCGATGTAATAGATCGCCGGCTTGAGTTCGAGTTCACGCTCGCGCCCTTCGTAGTCAACGTGGGCGCCGTATCCCGGGTCGGTAAAGATGATGCCTCCCGAAGACAGCACAATCAGATCGTTGGGTGCATTGAGCGGCTTTCCTTGATAGTGGCTGGCCAGCACCGTGGTACTGCCATCCCACTCGTAGCGGAGCACGCGCGCCGGATAATGTTCGCAGGCCAGTAGACGCCCTTGATTGTCGAACGCGTTGCCGTTGGAGTGTCCGACGTGGCGACGCAACACGCTGACTTGACCGGTAGCCTCGTCCCAGCGCATCTGATTGGCCCTAGGGATGTCGCTGAACACCGCATAGCGACCGACTGCGTTCCAGGCAGGCCCTTCCAGCCACAAACCCCCCGTCCAGTGACGCTCCAGAGGGGTGTTGAAGACATAGAGCTCCTTGAAGCGCTCGTCTTCGATTTTCCATGCGTTATCGGGGTAGCGTCGCAGCGGCATGGCTTGCGAGGGAGAGTAGGCCAGCACATGTGGAGCAGAGCTGACGGCGGCCAAGGCGAGTGTTGATGAGAGGAACTGGCGGCGTCCGAGTTTCATTCCCAACCTCATTGGTTTGATAGCTTGTTCATAGTGGACGTGGCAAAAGAACGTCGTTAACACATAGACAATGTAGAAGCCGCGCAGCAAAAAGCCATCACCCTTGGCGCTGTGTTGGAACCAGTCTCTTCTGACGTCTTGGACTCACCAAGGCAACGCCGATCGCTGCGACGGCCATGCCCACCCAGGCAATCGGTGGCATTTCCTCATCTATCAACAACCAGGCAAGCAAGGCCGCGCAGGGCGGTACCAGATAGAATAGTGCCGAGACGCGAGAAGCTTCACCATGGCGGATCATGGCGAGCAGTAGAGTAATCGCGATCAAGGAATTGCCGATCACCAGGTAGGCGAGGGAGGCGAGCATTTCGCCGGCCCAGGTAATGTGCAGCGAGCCGAATACAATAGTGAGTGGCAATGTGGTCAGCAGCCCCGCCGTATACTGTATCGCGTTGGCCGTCACAGGATGCTGTGTCACACCGAAGCGTTTCTCGTAGAGGGTGGCCGTGGTCATGCCGAGAAGTGCACCGACCGCGCTGGCCAAGCCAAGCAGTGAAGTGGCTTCGATTGTCGAGCGGCCTAAAATGACGATGACAGCCCCGGCCAGGCCTAGCACAAATCCTATCCAGCGTTTCAAGCCTATGAATTCGCCGACCAGCGCGGGCGCGAATAGCGCCACCAGTATCGGTTGCAGCGAGACCACCAGCGCCACCGTGCCTGCCGAAGCGCCCAGCGCGAAAGCGGTATAGCAGAACCCGAAGTAAATCGTCTGGATCAGGATGCCGACCACCGTCAGATGCAGCCAGTCGATGCGACGCTTGGGCAGCGGCGGCCGAAGCCAGAGGATCAGCGGCGCGAGTACGATCAGCACCAAGGCATAGCGCAGCGTCAGGAAGAGGATGGGATCGACATAGCTCGTGCCGATCTTGGCCACGGGAAAACCCAGTGACCACAGCAGCAGGAATAGTCCCGGCGCGACGCCTAGCCATACTGGAGTCGATAGCGGGGTGGACAGCGGCGTGCTCTCACTCGGGGCTATTCCTGTACTCGACGCTTCTTTATTCACTGACATGGATGTTGTCGATTCCCCTGACGTTGGACTCTACGGCATTGAAGTGCCCGAAAAGCATCCTTTCGCAAGGGTAGACGCGATGCCCATTCGATGTCTTCTCGGTTGTGGCCCATATCCTCGAGGATGTGATCATCGTAATCGAGCAGGTGCAAAAAACGCTGGCGGAAGTGCCGGCGACGCAACAAGGCACGGACCCAGTTTTCCATGGCATTGATCAACCCCATGGGCGGCATGGCGGGCATATAGAACTCGCGCATGGGCGTCCTGGATATCGGTGACTGCTGAATCGGTTGCTTCACCTCGCACTGCAGACGATCAAGCGGCTTGAGGTTGGACATGACGACACCTCCGGTTAGCGGCCATTCATTTGAGATAGCCGCCTGTTTTGGCTTATGGAATCGAAGAGGGTCGCGACCTCGAGAATCAGACTGGTCCAGCTTTATTGTTCAATCAAACGAAAAGAACTACATTTACCTTTAAGAAAAACTGAAAGGTAAATGGTATGACACTTCCCACTGCAGCACCGATTCGTAACAGTGCCTTGCCGCTATTGGATACGGAGGTGTTGCGCACCTTCGTCGTGATCGCAGAAAGCGGGAGTTTCACCCGGGCTGCGCAGCAGGTGTTTCGCACGCCTTCAGCCTTGAGCATGCAGATCAAGCGGCTGGAGGAAACGCTGGGCCAGCGCCTGTTCCTGCGCGAGGCGCGGCGGGTGAGACTGACGCCGGAAGGGGAGGTGCTGCTGAGTTACGGAAGGCGCTTGCTCAAGCTCAACGAGGAAGCGGTCACTCAATTTCTCGCTCCTTCGCTGGAAGGCACGGTGCGTTTCGGTACCCCCGACGATGTGGGGTCGCGCATCCTGCCTGGGGTGTTGGCGAAATTCGCCCGTTCCCATCCGGCGGTGCAGGTGGACGTGGTGGTTGGGCGCAGTATCGACATGTTGAGACGGCTGAATGAAGGAGAGCTTGATCTGGTGCTGGTGACCTCCGGTAATCAAGGCGTGGATGCCGAGCGCGGCGAAATCGTGCATACCGAGCCGTTGGTCTGGGCCTGCCTCGACGGCGGTATCGCGGCGCAGCGTTCGCCGCTGCCCTTGGCATTGGCCAATCAAGGCTGCGCTTGGCGCACCATGGCGCTTTCTGCGCTGGACCGTAGCGGCCTGGCCTATCGTATCGCCTATACCAGTGAAAACTGCGCCGGCCAGGAAGCGGCGCTGCTGGCGGATCTGGCGGTAGCACCGCTGCCGCTGAGTATGGTTCGTGCGCCGTTGCGTGAACTAAAGAACGAGGCTGGGCTACCTTCGCTTGGAGAATATCAGGTGCTGTTGATTCATGGCGCCAGTGCCGGCTCGGCCAGCGAGGTACTGGCCGGCCATGTGGTGGAGGCATTTCGTGGCTTGCGCTAGGGAATCACTGCATAAATGCCTGCGTGAATGAATTGCTGCGTTGCGCGGTGTTCGAAGATTCGCCTAACCCTATGCTATGTCTCGTCTTCTGTACTCCGTGCGCCTTGCTCTTCATCTCACTCGGCGATTTATGCAGCCATTCCCTAATGCTCTCAAGTATCGCTATCGATTGGGATTACGGTCAGGACTGAATCATAGAAATGATGGAAGAAAGAAAAAGCAACGCACGCATTTTGATAAGCAACACGATGCTCATCCTGATATGGGCGTCGGTTGCTGCTTTCGCGTTGCACAATATCGAAGAGGCTGTACATATTGAAAGTTGGGCGCAAGCAAGCATGCCTGCCAATATCGCCCAATACTACAAGACTGTGCCGTACCTTCTTGCAGTGGCTTTGCTTTGGATGACTTATCTGGTCTGTGCGGTCTGGGCTCTCAAAGCTGGCACCTCACTGGCCATGGGAGCATTTGCTATCGGGGTGGCTGCGATTACCGCCAATGCTTTGGTACACATCATAGCGAACTTAATCCTGAGACAAGAAATGCCGGGATTCTGGAGTGCGACCTTCCTCATCCTGCCGTTCGGGGTCAGTATGGCTTGGTTGGCGTTGAAAAACGTATATCTAGCCCGGATATTGCACCGGGCTGGTCAGCAGCGCCCAGATTCCGAGGGCGCGGGCCGTTGCCGCGCCCAAGCCTCTAATTTGATGGTTTTTTGATCAGTTCTTTGGTTTCAGAACGC
>NZ_JBNCAN010000026.1:0-64010 GCF_049808615.1 Halomonas sp. GXIMD04776
GCGCCCACATGAATTACCTGATCAATTGTTAAAGAGCCGGCCGATGCCTCTCGGGTATCCCCTCGTCGGCAGCAGCGGATGCGTACTTTACGGATCTCGACCGGGCCTGACAAGCCCTTTCCGGTAAAAAAAGTACGACGAACGTCCTAGGCCTGATCCTTACATTAATGTAACCCGCGCATAGCGCTTCTTGCCGGCCTGAATCACATAGCTTTTGCCTGTTTCAAGCATGTGGTCGCGAGCGACGACGTCACCATCGACCTTGATCCGTCCATTGCCGAGCATATCTTTGGCTTGGGCGCTGTTATTGACCAGACCGGCTCGATTGAGAACCGCCGCAATGGGTGCTTGCTCTCCACCTTCGAAGTTGACCCTGACCTCGGGCATATCATCGGGCAGTTCACCCTCTGCCAACTGATTACCGGCAGAGCGATGTGCATTGGCAGCGGCCTGCTCGCCGTGGTAGCGCGTAATCAATTCGCGCGCCAGCTCCATCTTGATATCGCGGGGGTTGGCACCAGCATTGATGTCGCTGCGGATGCCTTCAATTTCGCTGTTACTCTTGAGCGACAGCAACTCGTAATAACGCCACATCAGGCTGTCCGGCATGGATACCAGCTTGTTGAACATGACCCCCGGCGGCTCATCGAGGCCCACATAATTACCTAGCGACTTGGACATCTTCTGCACGCCGTCGAGCCCTTCGAGCAGCGGCATGGTGATGACCACCTGGGGCTCCTGCCCGAAATGCTTTTGAATCTCGCGCCCCATCAAAAGATTGAACTTCTGGTCCGTGCCCCCCAGCTCGACATCTGCTTTCAGGGCTACCGAATCGTAACCTTGCACCAAGGGATAGAGAAACTCGTGAATGGAGATGGATTGCCCAGACCGGTAGCGCTTCTCGAAATCGTCACGCTCGAGCATGCGCGCCACGGTGCTCTGCCCGGCCAACTCGATCATATCGGCGGCACTTAAAGAGGTGAACCACTCGGCGTTGAAGCGCACCTCGGTCTTGTCACGATCGAGGATCTTGAAAACCTGCTCACGATAGGTCTCGGCATTGGCCTTGACTTCCTCCTCAGTGAGCGGCTTGCGAGTGACGTTCTTGCCTGAAGGATCACCAATACGCCCGGTAAAGTCGCCGATCAGGAAGATGACCTCATGCCCTAAATCCTGAAACTGACGCATCTTGGTCAGCAATACGCTATGCCCGAGATGGAGATCGGGGGCAGTGGGGTCGAAACCGGCCTTGATGCGTAATTTGCGCCCCGAAGCGAGCTTTTTTTCAAGCTCTTCTTCAAGCAGTATCTCGTGAGCGCCTCGCTTGAGTAACGCCAGCGTATCGGCAACGTCGGTCATCGACTCCCTCTCCACTAAAAACGATTGTCTGTGCAAATGGAGCTGAATGTTAGCATGTCTCGACGTGGCGGTTGAGCACCCAGACGACATAGGAGAAAAAGGATGCCCCTGTTTATCGGCCTGATGTCCGGCACGAGCCTCGACGGCATCGACGCCGCCTTGGTGCGCTGTGGCGAGGGACGCCCCGAATTGCTGGCAGCAAAGGGCATCGACATGCCTGAAAGATTGCGCCAACGGCTATTGTCGTTATGTCAGGCACGTAGCGTTGCTTTTCAGGACTTGGCAGCCGCCGAAACGGACTTCTGCCGGTTACAGGGCGAGGCCGTCGTTCAGTTGCTTAATGAAAATGACATTTCGTTGTACGAGATCACTGCCATCGGCAGTCATGGGCAGACCATTGAGCATGCGCCTTATGGTCATGAAATAGAGAGCGGGTTCGAAGCCGACAGCACGCCCTACACCCTTCAATTGGATAACCCCAGCTTGCTGGCCGAATTGACCGGCTGCCGTGTCGTCGCCGACTTCCGGCGGCGTGACCTGGCTGCGGGTGGTCAGGCTGCCCCCCTGGCACCCGCTTTCCATGCGGCGCTGTTCTCTGCCGAGGATGAGTGGCGCGTCATTCTTAACATGGGCGGCTTCGCCAACCTGACGCTGCTGCCACCGAATGCATCCAAGGAGCCGGTCATCGGTTTCGATACGGGGCCCGCCAACGCTTTGCTCGACGAATGGCATGCCTACCATCGACAGGAGCGGTTCGATCACGATGGCCGATGGGCCGCCAGTGGCCAGGTCGATGAGGCATTGCTCGAACGCCTGCTCGATGACGACTTCTTTAGACGAACACCGCCCAAGAGCACCGGACGAGAGTATTTCAACAGGGATTGGCTTGCGGCTCGGCTGACAGGTCGAGAATCACCCCAAGATGTACAAGCGACCCTGGCGGAACTGACTGCGGCCAGTATCGCATCAGGAATCGAGCAGGCGCGACGGCAGCAGGACGCTGAAGGCGCGCTGACACTCATCCCTTGTGGCGGCGGCGCTCATAATGTCGATCTTCTCAAGCGACTCGAGCGGCGCCTGCCTCATGCGACATTGACACCCTGCGAGCACTTCGGCTGGTCACCAGACTGGCTGGAAGCGGGCGCCTTTGGCTGGCTTGCCTGGCGGCGGATAGAAAATCTACCCGGCAATCTCCCCACGGTGACGGGCGCACGCGGCCCACGGGTGCTGGGCGGCGTGTACAGCGCCTAGTAGTCGTCGTCACGCAGCGAAAGCTTGCAGGAGGCATCGACCGCGGCATCCAGCCCTTTGCGCGTCTCCTCGCCGTATTTGATCATCATGCGCAGGTCGTTGGTTGAGTCGGCATGCACCAGCGCGACATCTTCACTGACCTTGCCGTCGCGATACAGCTCGTAAAGGGCCTGATCGAAAGTCTGCATGCCATGATCCCGTGAGCGCGCCATGACATCCTTGATACCGACAATGTCCCCTTTGCGAATAAGGTCGCTGATCAACGGAGTGCGCAGCATGAGCTCTACCGCTGCATGTCGCGTCCGACCGTCAGTATCCGGAACGAGCTGCTGGGCAATAACGGCCTTGAGATTCAAGGACAAATCGAGCCAAGCCTGGTCGTGGCGCTCGGCGGGAAAGAAGTTGATGATGCGATCCAGGGCCTGATTGGCATTGTTGGCGTGCAGTGTCGCCAGACAAAGATGACCTGTCTCGGCAAAGGTCAGTGCATGCTCCATGGTTTCACGAGTGCGTATCTCGCCGATCAGAATGACATCCGGCGCCTGGCGCAAGGTGTTTTTGAGCGCCACTTCGAACGACTCGGTATCGATCCCAACTTCACGCTGATTGACGATGGCGCGATGATGCGGATGTATGTACTCGATCGGGTCTTCTATGCAGATGATATGACCGCCGTGGGTTTCGTTCCGGTGTTGGATCATCGACGCCAGAGTCGTGGACTTGCCCGTTCCTGTCCCCCCCACCACCAGTATTAGGCCACGCTTTACAGCAGCCAATTCGGCGACGACAGGGGGTAATGACAACTCATCGATATGAGGAATGTCATAGGCGATGCGGCGTACGACCATGGCCATCTGGCTACGCTGATAGAAAGCGCTGACGCGAAAACGTCCTTCTCCCGTCAGACTCAACGCAAAGTTGGCTTCGCGTTCGGCTTCAAAGCGCTTATGGTGGCTTTTCGGCAATGTCGCGAGCACCAGCTCGCTGACCTGCTCTACCGTCAATGCCTGCTCGCCCAACGCCATCAACTTGCCGCCGATCTTCAAACTCGGCGGCGCACTGGTCGATATCAGCAAGTCCGAGGCCTGTTTCTCGACCATGATTTTCAATAATTGCTCTAGCCATTCTGCCGGTGTCATACCCTGGGCCTCCTCTGATGCTTAGTTTTTATCGGCCAATATTGCGCGCGTTTAAGCGCTTACTTCCGGCAGCATGCTTTTAGCCTTTGCCTGGGCTTCCTGACGGCTTACCAAATTTTGGCTGACCAGCCTTGCCAAGGAGGCATCCAGGGTCTGCATACCTTGTCCGCCACCGGTCTGGATAGCGGAATAGATCTGTGCCACCTTGTCTTCACGGATCAGGTTGCGCACTGCGGCGTTGGCCACAAGAATCTCATGTGCCGCAACACGTCCTCCCCCATGACGCTTGAGCAGCGTCTGAGCAACGACGCCTTGCAAGGACTCGGAGAGCATCGAGCGCACCATGGCCTTTTCGTCCCCCGGGAAGACATCGATGATACGATCGATGGTCTTGGCCGCCGAGGTAGTATGCAGGGTACCGAATACCAGATGCCCGGTTTCGGCAGCCGTCAATGCCAGACGAATCGTTTCCAGATCGCGCATTTCACCGAGCAGAATCACATCCGGGTCCTCGCGCAGAGCCGATCTCAACGCCTCGCTGAAACCACGGGTGTCGCGGTGCACCTCACGCTGATTGATCAGGCAACGCTTGCTGACATGCACGAATTCCACCGGGTCCTCGATGGTGAGAATATGGTCGTAGCGGGTTTCGTTGATATAGTCGACCATTGCCGCCAGGGTCGTGGACTTACCCGAGCCGGTAGGCCCCGTGACCAATACCAGCCCGCGGGGTAACAAGGCCAGGCGTCGAAACACCTCGCCCAATCCCAACGCCTCCATGCTCAACACCTCGGAAGGTACGACGCGAAAGACCGCACCAACGCCTCGCCCATGGTGGAAGACGTTGACGCGAAAACGCGATACACCTGGGACCTCGAAAGAAAAATCGGTTTCCAGAGACTCCTCGAAATCACGACGCTGAACATCGCCCATGATGTCATAGACTAGAGTACGAATTTCTCGATCCTGCATCGCCGGTACATTCAGCCGACGAATATCGCCATCGACGCGGATCATCGGCGGCAGTCCTGCCGAAAGATGCAGGTCAGAGGCGTTCTGCTTTGCCGAAAACGCCAGCAATTCGGTAATATCCACACTATTCCCCTATTCTTTTCTATGAGGTTGGGCCTGGCATGTCAGACGCTTCGGTCGACGATTCACTTAAACGCGCCCGGCAACGGCTTGCCAAGGCACTCGAAAATGCGGGGCGTCCCTCACAGGCCGCACGCTTACTCGCCGTGAGCAAGACCAAGCCCGCAACGCTGATTCGCCAGGCCCATGCCAGCGGCCAACGCGAATTCGGCGAGAACTATCTCCAGGAAGCGCTCGACAAACAGGCCGAACTCACCGACCTGCAAAATCTTGTCTGGCATTTCATCGGTCCTCTACAGTCGAACAAGACCCGTGCCGTGGCCGAGCACTTCTCCTGGGTGCACAGTGTCGATCGGGCCAAGATCGCCCGCCGCCTAGCCGAGCAACGTCCCGTCTCTCTGGGCCCGCTGAACATCTGCTTGCAGGTCAACATCAGCGCGGAACCCAGCAAGACCGGTATTGCACCAGAAGCGCTCGAAGCGCTAGCCGATGAGGTCGCCACACTTCCCAATCTGCGGCTGCGGGGCCTTATGGCCATTCCGGCACCTGCCGCCGACCTGGCTAGCCAACGCCAACCGTTGGCTCAACTGCGTCGTCTCCAGGAAAAACTGCAGCAGCGCCTGCCCAACGCCCCTCTGGATACACTTTCCATGGGCATGAGCGATGACCTGGAAGCCGCTATCCTCGAAGGCGCTACCCTGGTTCGCCTGGGCACCGCTATATTCGGTGCTCGTGAACCTCATCGCTGATGCTGTATCGTTCACTCTTCCCGCCCCACCGTGGAGATCTCATCATGACAAGCAAGGTCACTTTTATTGGTGCCGGCAACATGGCCAGCGCCATCTTTGGCGGCATGATCGATGGCGGCTACCCGGCCGACATGATTACTGCCACCTCACCGGAGGACAGCGCCCTCACACAGTTGCGCGATCGCTACGGCATCAATACCAGCGGCGACAACAATGCCGCCGTCAGCGAGGCCGATGTTGTCGTACTTGCCGTCAAACCCAACATCATGCGCGACGTTTGCTCCGATCTGCGCGATAGCATCCAGGCCCGGCAACCTCTGATCGTCTCCGTGGCCGCCGGCCTCACCGCCGCCACCCTGGACGGGTGGCTGGGCGGGGGTTTGCCCATCATTCGCTGTATGCCCAACACCCCCTCGTTGGTAGGCGCCGGTGCGTCAGGGCTGTACGCCAACGCCCAAGTCAGCGAAGATCAGCGCCAGCTGACCACTACATTGCTGGAAGCCGTGGGTCTGGTCGAGTGGGTCGACGACGAGACGCTACTGGAGGCCGTCACCGCCATTTCCGGTAGCGGTCCCGCCTATTTCTTCCTGGTGTTCGAAGCGCTGATCGATGCCGGCAAGCGTCTAGGCTTGCCGGCGGAGAGCGCACGCCGCCTGGCGTTGCAGACCGGCTTCGGTGCCGCCAAGATGGCTCAGCAGAGCGAATACGATCCGGCCCAGCTCAAGCGCAACGTCATGTCGCCCGGTGGTACCACCGAACGCGCCATCCATAGCCTCGAGGATAGCGGCTTGCGCCAGCTGTTCGACGATGCTACTCAGGCCTGTGCAACGCGCGCTCGAGAATTGTCCGAAGAACTATCCGAAGAAATCGGCAAGAAACGTTAAAAGTTTAATTCATATGGAGGAGCCCTATGGGCAGCCAACTGGGAAGCGCCGGCCTGATGCTGGTCAATACTCTGATCAACATCTACCTGTTCATGCTGATGCTGCGCTTCCTGCTACAGGCGTCGCGTGCCGATTATTACAATCCCCTCAGCCAATCCGTCGTGAAGGTGACCCAACCGGTGGTTCGCCCACTGCAAGGTTTTTTACGGCCGATCGGACGTTTCGATCTGGCGACGCTCGGGGCCGGCTTCATTATCAAGGCGATCAGCATCATCGCCATCATGCAGATAGCCGGTTACGGCATGCCACCTATCGCCGGTGTCGCGATTGCCGCGGTGGCTGCGGTAGCTAGCGCAATCCTCAAGATCTACTTCTTCGCGCTGATCGGTATGATCATCCTGAGCTGGGTCGCTCCGCAGGCGAGTCACCCCGGCGCCATCCTGATCTTCCAACTGGTCGAGCCGATCATGGCGCCGGTACGCAAGGTCATACCGCCACTCGGGATGATCGATCTGTCCCCCATCGTGGTGTTCATCGCCATCAATCTGATCGATGGTGTCGTGGTCGGATCCCTGACCCGGGCGGCGGGCGTTTCCGGTGCCTTGGTCGGCCTTTGAAAGATCGGTCTTTGAAAGCGAGCCACGATGTCCATCACGCTTCCCGCTGACTCCGTCGGTTTAGTGACGCCCCAGACGGCTCGTTTCGACGAGCCGCTTCCACTTGCCTGCGGCAAGACACTGGCAACCTATGACCTGGTGTACGAAACCTACGGGGAACTCAACGCCGAGCGCAGCAATGCGGTACTGATTTGTCATGCCCTGTCCGGCAATCATCATGCGGCGGGCTATCACAGCAAGGAGGATGCCAAGCCGGGCTGGTGGGATGCGCATATCGGTCCCGGCAAGACCATCGACACTCGCCGCTTTTTCGTTATCGCGCTGAACAACTTGGGCGGGTGTCATGGCAGCACCGGCCCCTGCAGCATCAATCCCGACACAGGCCGACCCTGGGGTCCAACGTTCCCGCTGATGACGGTAAGCGACTGGGTCTACAGCCAGGCGCGCCTGGCCGATCGTCTGGGCATTGAGCGTTTTGCGGCGGTCGTTGGTGGCAGCCTGGGCGGCATGCAGGTGTTGCAGTGGACACTGAGTTATCCCGAGCGCATCGCCAACGCCGTGGTCATCGCCGCCACGTCACGGCTTTCAGCACAGAACATCGCCTTCAATGAAGTGGCGCGTCAAGCCATTCGCTCGGATCCCGACTTTCATGACGGCTGGTACGCCGAACATGACACCTTGCCCAAGCGCGGCTTGAAGCTGGCGCGCATGGTCGGTCACATCACCTACTTGTCCGAACACTCCATGGGTACCAAGTTTGGTCGCGACCTGCGCAGCGATGCTCTCAACTTCGGTTACGACGTCGAGTTTCAGGTGGAGTCCTATCTACGCTATCAGGGTGATATGTTCTCCACTGTCTTCGATGCCAATACCTACCTGCTGATGACCAAGGCACTGGATTACTTTGATCCGGCAGCGGCCTGCGCCGGCGATCTGGCCGCCGCCTTGGCACCGGCCAACTGTCCCTTCCTGGTGGTGAGCTTTTCTACCGACTGGCGTTTTGCCCCGGCACGTTCGCGGGAACTGGTGAATGCTCTGATCCGTGCAGGCAAGCCAGTGAGCTACGTCGAGATCAAGTCACCCCATGGACACGATGCCTTCTTGCTGCCCGATCCTCGCTATCAAGCCGTATTTGGGGGCTTCATGAAGCGGGTCTCCCGCGAACTTGGCCTGGAGGGCGACTGATGCGAGCGGATCTCAAACTGATTTATGACTGGATACCGCAAGGTGCACGGGTGCTCGATCTGGCCTGCGGTGACGGCACGCTGCTCGACGCCTTGGCACGGAATAGAGATGTGACGGGTTACGGACTCGAAATCGATCCGGACGGGATCACCGCCTGTCTCGAGAAAGGCGTCAATGTCGTCGAGCAGGATCTCAACCAGGGTCTCGCCAACTTCGATGACGATGCCTACGACGTGATCATCATGACCCAGGCTCTTCAGGCTCTGCGGCGTCCGGATCGCATGCTCGACGAGATGCTACGGGTCGCCAGCGAATGCATCATCACCTTCCCCAATTTCGCTTACTGGCGTCACCGGGTTCATCTCGGCATCAAGGGCTATATGCCGGTATCCAAATCGTTGCCCCACGCCTGGTACGATACGCCGAATATTCACTTGTCCACCTTCAATGATTTTGAACATCTGTGCCGACAAAAGGGTCTGATCATCAGTGATCGCGCGGTCGGCAATGGCGACCATGAAGGCCATTGGAGTTCGCGCTGGTGGCCCAACCTGTTCGGTGAAACCGCCATTTTTCGCGTCAGCCGCGGTCAGGGGCATGAATAACAAACGATACCGGGAGGACATCTCATGAGAAGGGTCTTGGAAACGATGACGCTGGTCTGGCTCTCCATGGTAATGAGTCCATTAGCCAGCGCGGAACAACTCGAACGTGTCGGCGATTACCGAATTCATTACAGCGCCGTCAACACCAGCTTCCTGACACAGGAAGTGGCCGCCGCCTACGACATTCAGCGCAGCAAAGTGATGGCCCTGCTCAGCGTCAGTGTTCTCGAAGATCAACCCGATGGCACTGCCCGACCGGTGCAGGCCAACGTAGAGGGCAAAGTCGGCAATCTAGCGGGACAATCTCAGCCATTGTCCTTTCGCACCGTACGCGAAGACGGTGCTATCTATCAGCTGGCAGTGTTCCGCATTCAGGAGGATGAGCCTATGCGCTTCAACCTCGAGGTAGGCTACGATCGCAATCAGGAACCCGCCGAGATCGCCTTCATGCAGCGCTTCTTCATCGAGTAGCTGATCTATTGTGAGAAGCGCTCTCTCAGGGCGATACAGGGATCATCGCGATTGGCCACCGCACTGGTAAACCAGACCAGATCGAAGGGAGGTCCGGCGTCGATACTCTCCGGCAATGCCGAGGTCCAGGCCTGCCCGGGTGGTAGCTCTACCAACCCCAGGCACAGCGGCGTCTGTTTCGTATGCAGCGCCACGCCGACATCCCGCCGGGCATGACCATTACCGCACACCAGCACTGAGGTTGGTGGCAAGGCGTCGAGCGCCGCCGCCATGGCCTGATCTCGAGCCACCTGGGCAGCCAACATGCCATCGAGCATGTTGTCAGGCAGCATGCCACAGTGCCCCTCGATCAATGCGCGCCGCTGTTTTCGAGCCACCACCAGGGGCAACTCCGGCGCCAGGTTCAGCTTGACGATTTCGTGCAGCTCAGCGGCAGGCAGATTGGCTGAGCGTACCGGCACACCCAGTTTCAGCGCCAACTTGAGCGTTGGCCCATAGGCGGACCATTCCCAGCCTCGCTGCCAGTCCAAGGCGTCTTGCCACTCGGTATCGGACAGAACGCGCCGCGCATCATCTGGAATCTGTTCGAGCAGCGCCTGCTGCTCGCTGTCGAGCATCTCCAGGGCGACTCCGCCCAGCATCTGCCTGGCCGCCAGTTGCGTAATCAGCCAGCGCTCCAGGCGGTGATGCTCCGGGTTGTCATGCGTCTCACCGATCACCAGCGCCTGGCTTTCGATCAGACGTGTCAGCAAATCGCCGCTGCTGAGCCATTCGCCACGACGCAGATCACGAATACGGTTGATACTAGAAACCGTATTGCCCTGGACGATGCTGGGTAATCCCGTGCTCGCGACCAAGGCGAACAACATCTTGAGACACTCCCGTCGCTGCATGTTCTTTCCTTATCCGATTGAGCAAGTGATCAAACCCGGTCGATCACCAAAGCTCCGTTCGATCACCGATGAACTCGACTGCCCCGAAACCGCCGTCAATCCGTTGCATGGTGCTGTTCCAAACGGCGCTGCAGTGATAGCGGCAAGGGCCGATCAAGATATATGTCCTGGGGCTTGCCGGCGATACAATCGACTTTGCAGCCATAGGCCAGCACCTCGACCCCCTCATTAACGACACGACGCAGCGTCTTGGCGTAGAGCGGATCGATATGTTCTGCCGGGGCCACATCCTTGATCCCGGTATGCGCCACGCAGAATAGCAAAAGCGCCCGCTGGCCCGCCGCGACAAGCTGCCCCAGCGTTTCGAGGTGCCGTGCCCCTCGCACCGTCACGGACGCTGGGAAATAGCCGTGGCCATCGACCTCCTTGAGAGTGACCTGCTTGACTTCGATAAAGGCGGTACCGCCTGCCGCCTCTTCCAGACAGAAGTCCAATCGGCCACCGCCTGCCGACGCCTCACGACGCAGCGATGTATGACCGCGTAATTCAGGAATATGCTGCGCCCGGAGCGCCTCTTCGACGATAGCGTTGGCGCGTCCGGTATGCACCGACGCCAAGGCCATCGAGCCATCCGGCTGGGGCAGCTCGATCAATTCCCAGGTCCAGGCCAGCTTTCTGGTGGGATTGGTACTGGGTGACAACCATACACGGCATCCAGGGACATTGGTCGAGCGCATCGAACCTGTATTGGGACAGTGCGCCACTACGACCTCCCCGCTAGTCAATTCGATATCCGCAAGAAAGCGCTTATAACGACGAAGTAGAGTGCCCGGTATCAGAGAAGAATACTTCATCGTCCACCATCACATGCCAATGAAGCGCTCGTGCGCATGAAGACTCCTTGCTATTGATCGATGCCACCGTTAGCGTCCCAACAGGCCATATTAGCCGATTCATCTCAAGATCATCAGCGATAAAGACATTGAGTGGTTGCAAAACACCGGCTTTTTCGCTAAATAAGCAAGGCTTCGGGTGGGTATACTCCGCCCCCGCAGGTTGCGAAACGATAATGAATGCAACTTGACCGGCCGGGCATCGGCCCAAGTCACTTGAGTAATGAGGCAGCCCCATGCCAGTAGCGGAAAAGAAAACGGAAGCGCCGAAAAAATTCATCCCGTACGAGCCGGCGCCGGATGAAGAGTACATGAATGAAAAGCAGCTGGAGCATTTTCGCCAGATTCTGCTTGGCTGGAAGATGGAGCTGATGGAAGAAGTGGATCGCACCGTGCGCCACCTTCAGGAAGACGCCAACAACTATGCCGACCCCGCGGACCGCGCGACTCAGGAAGAAGGCTTCAGCCTGGAACTGCGGACCCGCGATCGTGAGCGCAAGTTGCTCAAGAAGATCAACGAAACGATCGATAATATCGACGATGACGATTACGGCTTCTGCGAGGCATGTGGCGTCGAGATCGGCATCCGCCGCCTGGAAGCACGGCCTACCGCCACGCTTTGTGTGGACTGCAAGACCCTAGCGGAGCTCAAGGAAAAGCAGCTCGGCGGCTGATACCGTCCCGTTCACAATGGGCGCCATCGGGCGCCCATTTGCGTTTCAAGGGAATCGCTCATGCCTGGCTATCGCGGCCGCTTTGCCCCAACCCCTTCCGGCCCATTGCATTTTGGCTCTCTGGTAACGGCCCTGGCGAGCTATCTTGACGCGCGCCAGGCCAAGGGTACCTGGCTCGTGCGTATCGAGGATGTCGATCCACCCCGCTGCCCGCCCGGCACGGACACCGCGATACTACGTCAACTCGAAGCGTTTGGATTGCACTGGGACGAAGAGGTTCGCTATCAGAGCACCCGACATGAGGCTTACCAGGCTGCGTTGGAGCAACTGGCCAAGCATGGCCTGGCCTATCCCTGCAGTTGTTCGCGCAAGGAATGGCGCGAATACGCCGTATATCCCGGCTGGTGTCGCAATGGTGTGCGTCATCCCGATCGCCCCCTTGCCTGGCGTCTGCGTAGCGACCTGGGCGAACGACCCATCGTCTGGTACGACCGTCTGTTCGAGCGCCAGTGCATCGACCCGGCGGAGCTCGGCGACGTCGTGCTCAAGCGTAAGGATGGTTTATGGGCTTACCAGCTGGCGGTCGTCGTGGATGACGGCGACCAGCATATCAATCAGATCGTGAGGGGTACCGATCTACTCGACAACACCCCCTGGCAATGCCAGTTGCAGCGAGCACTGAGCCTGCCGCAACCCCGTTATCTTCATCTGCCACTCATCGCCGCCGATAATGGCCAGAAGCTTTCCAAGCAGAATCTGGCGCCAGCCTTGCCTACCGACGATGCGTCGGTTCGGCGGCTGCTGCATGAAGCACTGATAATCCTCGATCAAACGCCAGCGCCCTTCCTGAAAAGAGCCCCTGTCACCGAACAGCTCACGGCAGCCATTGCCGCCTGGAACAGTGATCGACTGCAACCGCGGATGTATCGTGCGTTGCCTCGTTCTGTCAGCCTAGAGAGTTGACGCGCTTCAGGATTGAGCGCTTTGCATGCAATTTGCCAAGGAGAACTCGAACAGGTTGCCCCCATGTATATCTATCGCATCATGCTGTTCCTGGTTTTTGGTGGCTATCTGCTGTCGCCCGTCTTGATGAGCGGCTGGGCCGTGCCTGGCGTCGCCTGGTATCGTCCGTTCCTTATCTGGGGCGGACTCATCGCACTCGGGGTGTGGCTGGAGCAGAAGAGAAAACTCGATGAGCGCTAGCCTTCTCGGCATTCTTGTCCTCGGCGCAGGTTACCTGTCGTTGCTCTTCCTGGGCGCCTTGGCGGTAGAAAAAGGATGGGTGCCGCAACGTCTTGTACGCCATCCCGCAGTCTATTCATTGTCGCTGGGCGTCTATGCCAGTGCCTGGGCCATCTATGGCAGTGTTGAGCTGGCCTCACGGGTCGGCTATGGCTATCTGGCCTACTACCTGGGCGTTTCCGGCGCCTTCCTGTTGGTGCCGGTGATGCTGGTACCCATCCAACGTATGGCGCGAACCTATCAGTTGACGTCACTTGCTGATCTATTTGCCTTTCGCTTTCGCAGCCGTTGGGTCGGCACCCTGATCACTCTGATTACCCTGATGGCGGTGATGCCGCTCTTGGCGCTGCAATTGAAGACGCTTGGCGATGCGCTTCATCGGTTGACCGGCACCGACTCGCCCTCCTTGTTGGCGCTGCTCTTCTGCATTCCCATCGCCTTACTGGCTATCATGTTCGGCGCTCGTCACAGCCATTTGCCGGTACGCCACGATAGTTTGCTGGCCGTCATCGCCCTGGAATCATTGGTCAAGCTGGCCGCCCTGCTGCTGCTGGGCACGGTAGCCCTCTACGGAATCTTCGACGGTCCCGGTGATCTGCAGAATTGGCTCGAAGGTCCTGGCCTAGCCCTGCAGGACAAGATCACTCGTCTCGATACCGGCCAGTGGCGTACCCTGCTGCTGCTGTTTTTTGCCGCGGCCTTCCTCATGCCGCACATGTTTCACATGACCTTCACCGAGACACCCTCGCGCCGTGCATTGTTGCAGGCCGGCTGGAGCTTTCCGCTCTATCTGCTGCTGATGGCGTTGCCGATTCCTTTGATACTATGGGCAGCACAGCGTCTGGGCATCGACACAGCGATGCCAGGCGCCGCTTACCTGGCCTTCGAACTATCCACCAATCCCTGGGTCGACGGTCTGGTCTTCATTGCCGGTCTGGCCGCTGCCAGTGGCACACTAATCATCGTGGCGCTCGCCCTGGCCGGCATGGCCTTGAATCATTTGGTTCTGATCGCCCGCCCTCCCGACAAACGAGAAAACCTCTACCGCCGCCTACTCTGGCTGCGCCGCACCCTGATCATCACCGTAATTCTCGGCGCTTGGCTGTTCTATTACAGCGTGGGGCAGCGCCACGATCTTGCCGATCTGGGCCTAGCCGCCTTCGTAGGCGTGACGCAGTGTCTTCCCGGCCTACTCGCGCTTCTTTACTGGCCCGGCGCCAATCGCAAGGGCATGCTCTGCGGGCTCATCACTGGCTGCACAATTTGGCTATCAGGATTGTGGTTGCCCCTGCTCAGCGGATTTACACCGATGAAGCTGCTGCCCTCCAGCGTGAACTGGCTCCTGGACGAACCGGCCTGGTATGTCGTTACCCTGGTTGCGCTCAACGCCAATATTCTGATCTTTATCCTGGTGTCTTTGATCACACGGACCTCACCGGGGGAGCGCGCCGCTGCGGAGGCCTGCTCGGTGGAAGCGGTGATCCGCCCGAAACGCCTGCCGCTGATGGCGCGTAACGTGGAAGAATTCAAACATTTGCTGGCGGACGCCCTGGGCCCGGAAGTGGCCAGACGAGAGGTGGAAAGCGCCTCGACGGCGTTAAAGCTCTCCGCTCAGGACAGCCGGCCCTACGCCCTGCGTCGACTGCGGGATCGCATCCAGGCCAATCTGTCGGGATTGATGGGCCCCTCGGTGGCGCAGGATATCGTCGACCGCTTCCTCCCTTATCGACATGAGGACGGAGGACGGGCAACCGATGACATCCATTTCGTCGAGAGTCGTCTGGAGGCATATCGTACCCGCTTCACCGGCCTTGCACGCGAGCTCGACGGATTGCGCCGTCATCATCGACGCACGCTGGCGCAACTCCCCATCGGCTTGTGCGTCTTCGATGATGAGGGTGAACTGCTGATGTGGAACGATGCGCTGGCACAACTCTCAGGGATCGACGGCAACAGTGTTATCGGCGCTCATCGCGACGGACTGCCCGCTCCCTGGGCCGGCCTTCTCAAACGCATCTGCGATGAGCCGCGGGATTATCTCTACAAGCAAGCCGTGACACTGGCCTCCCAGATACGCCACCTAACGCTGCATCGAGCGCTGCTGAAGCCCGAAGAGGGCGACCGGGGCGCCATGGTGATCCTTGTCGAAGATCATAGCGAACTGAAATGGCTCGAGGACGAACTGGTGCACAGCGAGCGCTTGGCCTCCATCGGCCGCCTGGCGGCCGGCGTCGCGCATGAAATCGGCAATCCGATCACCGGCATTTCGTCACTGGCTCAAAATCTACGCTACGACAGCGATGATCCCCGCATAGTGCAAACGGCCGAACAGATCCAACAATTGACGGAGCGCGTATCGCGCATCGTTGGCTCCCTGGTGGGCTTTGCCCATGGCGGTCGCCATATCCAGAACACTCATCTGGTGGCGGTCGAATTGCGCTCGCTCATCGATGAGGCACTGCACTTGATCCGTCTGGCTCGCTCGGGCGAGGATATCACCTATGACAACCGCTGCCCGACGGGTTTACAGGCCCTGGGAGATAAGCAGCGCCTGATCCAGGTACTGGTCAATTTGATCGGCAATGCTCGGGATGCCAGCCAACCGGGAGGGTGTGTGACGCTTGACGCCACCACTCAAGACGAACGGGTCCGACTGAGCGTCACCGATGAGGGGCATGGCATCGATGAATCGATCCGCGCTCATCTTTTCGAGCCCTTTATCACGACCAAGGCACCCGGCGAGGGGACAGGACTCGGTTTGCCGCTGGTCTATAGCATCATTCGCGAGCACCATGGCGACATCCAGATCGACTCGCCTCCCCTGGGTCAGCCCCGTGGCACCCGTATCACACTTTGGTTACCTCAACCACAACAGGATGAATCACACACCGATGAGCAGAATTCTGATCGTTGAAGACGAAGCCATCATTCGCACTGCGCTACGCCGCCTATTGGAACGTCATGATTACCAGATCAGCGAGGCGGGCTCGGTGGAGGAAGCCATGTCCCTCGATCCGAAACGTTTCGATCTGATCATCAGTGACCTGCGTCTGCCTGGTCCCCCAGGCACCGATCTCATCGATGCCGCCGACCTCGTGCCGGTGCTGATCATGACCAGCTATGCCAGCATGCGATCCGCCGTGGAAGCACTCAAACAGGGAGCGGTCGACTACATCGCCAAGCCCTTCGATCACGATGAACTCATCAAGACCGTTGCCCATACACTGCATCGCCATGCACCATCTATTGAGGCCACTTCCGCTTCCGAGGCTGCGGCGCCTCAAGAAATGGTTGGCGATTGCCCAGCCATGCAGGTCGTCTACAATCGTATCCGCAAGACGGCCCCTGCCGATGTCACGGTGCTGATTCAGGGTGAATCGGGGACCGGTAAAGAATTGGTAGCGCGCGCCCTGCACCGGCAGAGTCGTCGTGCCAAGGCGCCGCTGATCTGTGTCAACTGTGCAGCGATCCCCGAAACCTTGATCGAATCCGAACTGTTCGGCCATGAGAAAGGAGCATTTACGGGGGCTAGCGCGGCACGAACCGGCTTGGTGGAAGCTGCGGATGGCGGCACGTTGTTTCTCGATGAAATCGGCGAGTTACCCCTGGATGCTCAGGCGCGCCTGCTGCGTGTACTGCAGGAAGGCGAGATACGTAAGGTGGGCTCGGTGGAGACCCGCCATGTCGATGTCCGTTTGATCGCCGCTACGCATCGCGACCTGCACGCGCTATCGCGAAATGGGGAATTCCGACTCGATCTGTATTACCGCCTCAACGTGATGCAGATCGATCTTCCGCCGCTGCGTGAGCGTGAAGATGACATATTGAAGATCACCGATATCCTTCTAGAGAACGCCTGCCGGCGACACGCTCGTGAGGGCTTGAAGCTCTCGCGCACGGCGCGGCGCGATATCCGTGACTACCCTTGGCCGGGTAATGTCCGCGAACTGGAAAATGCCCTGGAGCGGGGCGTGATATTGGCGGAAAGCCATCTCATCCATCCCGATGATCTAGGGCTGGCAGCGCCAAGCCCCCTACCCAATGCAAGCAAGCCGGCGCAGGCCACTATCCGCAGCGACCCTGGAGAAGAGGAAGCGGATCTTTCGCTGGAGGACTACTTTCAGCACTTCGTGCTCGAACATCAGGATCAAATGAGCGAAACCGAACTGGCGCAGAAACTCGGTGTCAGCCGCAAATGTCTGTGGGAGCGGCGTCAGCGCCTGGGTATCCCGCGTCGAAAGAGCCCAAGAGCGCGCACCAATTAAGACCTAAGTCGAAAAGAACGACTATCGTCTAACAGGACAAATTAGATAACAAGAAAATAATTCTCGCTTTATCTAAGATAAAAATGCCCCTTTTGTTACCATCTCACCCATTTGTCGCCACACCACGCACCATTTCCGGTAACACATACGTATTGCCATCCTGGTCGCCTCCCACTCATCAGCATAACCATATGTTATTTAAAGAGAAAAAAATCAATGGCACACCGCGTGCTCTAACAATAGCAACAAAAACAAGAAACAAAGGCTGATCAATGCAAGTGGTCGCTGTAACAATAACAAGTAATACAGAGAATGCCGCTAGCGATGCCTCAACAAGAACAATCGTCGATAGAAGACTCGCTTGTTTTGACCCAACAATAACTATCGTCAAGCAATGCTCGTCAGTCCGATAAGCACAATAAAAATTGGTTGTCCGATATTTTTTATCGGCACGCGATGTACCGAGAGCGGACTCAACAACAATAGCCGTCTGTCAGAGGTACGCCTTCGGAAATAATCACAAGACACCGAAGGAAGGTAGACTCTCTACCGTCGTGGTTGGATTATTGTTTTGAATACGAGACGGTCGCCATCGGGATCCAATAACAAGAACACTGCTTACCTGATAGATTTCATTTGTGACCGTGGTGCGTATTCAAGGCGATGCGCCATCACGAAAAAGAACCAACAGCACGGATGCTGAGCAACTTGCTTCTAGGGGAGGCCCACCGGCCTCCCCTTTCTACGTGCCCATTCTGTGTGTGATTGGCACGCCATCTCCGCCTGACCATGTCAGGTCGAGGATCTATGTTCCCCAAGACCGTAGCCGAATGCTTTGCAAGCCCTCTACGCTCGGCTAAACTGGCCGTTTCATCTACTGCGAGTCACTATCGCTGCATGTTTAAAGGATTTACTCGCTTTCTCCAACGCCCCGGTGAACGTTTGAAGACCCTGTTCGGCAATCAAGATGGCGCTAGCCATGCTACTCGGCCACACGTCATCCCTCGCGAAGAACATCCCATCTCACGTCAACTGTTCAGCGAGAGCGCCCTGAAGGTGCTTTATCGACTGCATAATGCTGGCTTCGATGCCTACCTGGTCGGTGGCTGTCTACGCGATGCTCTTCTTGGCAAATCGCCCAAGGACTTCGACGTTGCGACCAACGCCACACCGGAAGAGCTACGCGATCTATTTCGTAACTCGCGCATCATCGGGCGACGCTTTCGTATCGTGCATGTGCGCTTCGGCCGCGAAATCATCGAGGTGACCACTTTCCGAGGCCGTCCCAACGATGATCATGGTGCACATCTGGCTCAGCAATCAGAGCACGGCCTGCTGTTGCGTGACAATGTGTGGGGCAACATCGAAGAGGATGCGCTGCGCCGCGACTTCACCATCAATGCACTGTATTACAGCATTGCCGATTTTTCATTGCACGACTGGGCCGGTGGCGTCGACGACATCCATGCGCGTGTTCTACGCCTGATTGGCGATCCTGAAACGCGCTATCGTGAAGACCCCGTGCGCATGCTGCGCGCCGTCCGCTTCGCCGCCAAACTGGACTTCACCCTCGCCCCCGCAACCGAGGCGCCCATCCGGGACATGGCACCTCTGCTCTTGCAGATTCCCCCGGCCAGATTGTTCGAGGAAATACTCAAGCTGTTCCTATCGGGCCAGGCCGTCGCTACTTTCCACCTGCTGCGCCATTACGGACTGTTCGCCATGCTCTTCCCGGAAGCGGAAGAAGCCATGGAAGAACTGTCCTGGGCGGAGCCGCTGATCATTCAGGCGCTGGCCAATACCGATGCCCGTATTCAGCACGAGAGGCCGGTAACACCGGCATTTCTCTTTGCTGCCTTGCTTTGGCCCGGCGTACAGCAACGCCGACAGCAGTTGCAGGTTGACGGTCTGGCGCCAATCCCCGCGCAGCAGACGGCCTCTCAACAAGCGGTGTCGCGTCAGCTGCAGCATATCTCCATTCCCAAACGCTTCAGCCTGCCGATGCGCGATATCTGGGATCTGCAGCAGCGACTTCCCAAGCGTCGCGGCAAGCGCACCTTCCAGACGCTCGAGCATCCCCGCTTTCGCGCCGCCTACGACTTCCTGCTGCTACGCGAAGCCGCCGGCGAGATCCCATCGGGACTGGGTGCCTGGTGGGAAGCCTTTCAGAATGGTGACGAGCACGAACAGCGACGCATGCTGAACAAGATCGACGCCGATCCCGCCAGCACTGGTGATGGGCGCAAACGCCGGCCTCGTAAGCGCCGACGTAACAATAAGCCTCAGGGATCTTCGTCTTCGGGCCATGAATGAGTTGTCACACCACGCATATATCGGTCTGGGCAGCAACCTGGATGGACCGCGCCAGCGTGTCGAACAGGCTATCATCGCGCTCGATCGCCTTCCCGTTACAGGGTTGCTGGCCGCTTCGGCCTGCTACGCCAGCAAACCGGTAGGCCCCCAGGATCAACCCGATTTCATCAATGCGGTCGCCTGGGTGTCGACCCGACTGTCTCCCTTAGCCTTGCTTGATCAGTTGCAAGCCTTGGAACAACAGCATCGCCGCCGCCGCCTGCGCCGCTGGGGCCCTCGCACATTGGATATGGATCTGCTCTTGTTCGATGATCTGAGCCTTGACCTACCACGCTTGAAGATTCCCCATCCTGCCATGCATGAGCGAGCCTTCGTGCTATTTCCTCTGGCCGAGATTGCGCCTGAGTCGATGATCGGCACCACACAACTGAAGAATCTTCTGCTACAAATGGAAGGTCATGATCTAAAACGTTTGTCATCTCGAAGGTAGGGTTGCAAGATATTTGTTACCCTTTCACGCTACCATAGGGCATAAAGTAACAAATGCGGGTAACAACCTGACGCACCCGGTATAACGACTCCTTTTTCACTGCACTGTTCTCGCATGCCATCTACGCTTTCGCATGCCACCAGAGACGAGACTGCACGCCATGAAGACCATCACCACGCGCACGCTACACGCCATCAAGCACGCCGGTGAAACATTCAGCTGTTTGACCGCTTATGATGCTTCCTTTGCGCGCATTGCGAGCCAAGCGGGCATCGAAGTGTTGTTGGTCGGTGATTCCCTGGGGATGGTGTTACAAGGGCACTCCACCACCCTGCCGGTCACCCTGGAGGATATTTGCTACCACACGCGCTGCGTCGCTCGCGGCAAGGAAAAGAGCCTGTTGATGGCCGATCTGCCCTTCATGAGCAACGCAAGCCAGGAGCGCCTGCTACAAGATGCCGGTGCCTTGATGCGTGCCGGTGCCGAGATGGTCAAGATCGAAGGAGAAGCCTGGCTTGCCGAGGGCATTCGCGAGTTGACACGTCGAGGCGTCCCGGTCTGTGCGCACATGGGGCTGACCCCTCAATCGGTGCATCAGTTCGGCGGCTACAGAGTACAGGGCCGGGATAGCACTCAAGCCGAGCGGATGGTGGCCGATGCCCAAGTACTGGTCGATGCCGGTGCCTCGATCATTTTGCTCGAATGCGTACCCGCGCACCTGGGTCGCATGATGCGCGACACCTTGGATGTACCGGTGATCGGTATCGGCGCGGGCGCCGAGGTCGATGGACAAATCTTGGTAATGCATGATGTCCTGGGTGTCAGCACTCGTCCCCCTCGCTTCGCCAAGAACTTCCTGACCGAGTCCGACTCGATCGAGGCCGCTTTCCGCGCTTATCATGAGGCTGTAAAAGCACGCCGTTTCCCCAGCGAAGAGCACAGCTTCTGATGCAGATCCTGACCACCATCGAGACGTTGCGCCAAACATTAACCCCTCATCGGCAGCAAGGTGCCAAAATCGCTCTAGTGCCCACCATGGGCAATCTGCATGCAGGTCATATTGCCTTGATTGAAGTGGCTCGACGGCACGCCGACATTGTAGTGGCAACGATTTTCGTCAATCCTATGCAATTCGGTGCAGGCGAAGACCTGGACGCTTACCCGCGCACCCTTGTTGAAGACCAGAGCAAGCTGGAGGCGGCCGGCTGCGATCTGCTGTTTACACCCGCCAATGACATGCTCTACCCCCAGGGCCTCGATGCCCACACCAAGGTGCGCGTGCCCGTGGTGTCGGAGGGTCTTTGTGGTGCCAGCCGCCCCGGCCATTTTGAAGGCGTCGCGACGGTAGTCACGCTATTATTCAATCTGGTGCAACCGGATATCGCCTGTTTCGGCGAGAAGGACTATCAGCAGCTGGCCGTGATTCGCAAGCTGACCGCCGATCTGCATTTGCCCATCGAGATCATCGGCACCCCCACCATTCGTAATGATGATGGCTTGGCATTGTCATCGCGCAATGGCTATCTCGATGCCGCTCAGCGTGCTCAGGCACCCATGCTATATGACGCTCTATGTCGTGCCCGGGACGCACTCGAGGATGGCGTGCCGCCGGACGACGTGCTGCGCGAGGCGCTAACAAGGCTTACAGCAGCAAATTTCAAACCGGATTATCTCGAATTGCGTCGTGCCGATGATCTTGGCCCGGTGAACGATACGACACAGCACGCCATCCTGCTCGCAGCCGCTCACCTGGGGCCAACACGGCTGATCGATAACATCCCCGTCTCGCTATCGGCTAATTGACTGAAAGTCGCATCAAGAAATGCTGAATCAGACTGATTCCTTGGTCATGGCACGTATTAGCGATTGCGGCGGTGCCCATGGGTCTCCTATGCTGGTAACGGGACTATTCGCTCGAACAAAAGGAGTTTCACATGCAAGATGTGGTTATTGTCGCCGCTCGCCGCACCGCCATCGGTACCTTTGGCGGTTCGCTCTCCACGATTCCTGCCAAGGAGCTAGGGGCTCGTGTCATCAAGGATATTCTTGCTAATACCGGCGTCTCTCCCGATCAGGTCGACGAGGTGCTGCTCGGTCAAGTATTGACAGCGGCTTGTGGGCAGAACCCGGCCCGCCAGACCTCTATTCTCGCCGGCCTACCGGACGCCGTACCTGCCATGACCATCAACAAAGTCTGCGGCTCCGGTCTCAAGGCACTGCATCTGGCCACTCAAGCCATTCGTTGTGGCGATGCGGAATTGATTCTGGCCGGAGGTCAGGAAAACATGTCGTTATCTCCTCATGCCTTGCCCAACTCCCGTACCGGACAGCGCATGGGTGACTGGAAGGCACTCGACACCATGGTGTACGACGGCCTCTGGGATGCCTTCAACGATTATCACATGGGCATCACCGCCGAGAACCTGGGTGAAAAGTACGGCATTACCCGGGAGCAGATGGACGAATTCGCGGCCACTTCCCAGCAGAATGCTGCCGCCGCCATCGACTCCGGACGCTTCGACAGTCAGATCGTGCCGATCGAGATACCTCAGCGCAAGGGCGATCCTATCGTCTTCGACAAGGATGAAGGGCCCCGCGCCGGCATCACCGCCGAGAAGCTCGGGGGCATGAAGCCTGCCTTCAAGAAAGATGGTGCCGTGACTGCCGGCAACGCCTCGGGAATCAATGATGGGGCCGCCGTTGCCATGCTGTGTTCCGAGTCCAAAGCGCGGGAATTGGGTCTTGAGCCCCTAGCACGCATCAAGGCCTACGCCAATGCGGGTGTTGACCCGTCAATCATGGGCATCGGTCCGGCGCCTGCCACGCGTCGCTGTCTCGAGAAGGCCGGCTGGAGCATGGATGAACTCGATCTGGTCGAAGCCAATGAAGCCTTCGCGGCTCAAGCACTGGCGGTGAACAAGGAATTGGGCTGGGATACCAGCAAGATCAACGTCAATGGCGGTGCCATTGCCCTCGGCCACCCTATCGGAGCCTCGGGCTGTCGAGTGCTGGTCACCCTTTTGCACGAGATGATCGCTCGAGATGCCAAGAAAGGCCTAGCGACGCTGTGTATCGGTGGCGGACAAGGTGTCGCCCTCGCCATCGAAAGATAACGGTTTGAAAGAGGTTCAATAAAGACGCCCCGGCAGTTCACTGCCGGGGCGTTTCTTTTACCGCTTGAAAGTCGCCTAGGTGTTACTCGGCTAGCTCGGCCTCGAAGGCGGCCTTTTCTTCGGCGCCGATCTCCTTGATCGACAGCTTCACACGGTTGCGGTTGTCGATGTCCAGCACCTTGACCGTGACCTCATCGCCTTCATTGAGAAAGTCGCGCACGTCATTGACACGTTCCGGCACGATCTGCGAGATGTGAACCAACCCGTCGGTGCCGGGCATGAAATTGACGAAGGCACCGAAGTCGGCAATACGCACCACCTTGCCCCGGTAGAGCTTGCCGATCTCGGCTTCGGCGGTAATACCGAGCACGATATCGATGGCCTGCTTGGCCGCTGCCTTGTCATCGGCGTAGATACGCACGGTGCCATCGTCGTCGAGGTCGATCGAAGCGCCGGTATCATCACAGATCTTCCGGATAGTCGCGCCACCCTTGCCGATGACATCACGAATCTTGTCCGGGTCGATCTTGATGGTGGCCATGGACGGTGCGTTTTCGGACACTTCCGTGCGGCTCTGACCAATCACCTGATTCATCTGACCGAGGATATTCTGGCGCGCCTCATGAGCCTGCTGCAGCGCCGTCTCCATGATTTCCTCATTGATGCCCTCGATCTTGATATCCATCTGCAGCGCAGTGACGCCCTTGGCGGAACCGGCAACCTTGAAATCCATGTCGCCGAGGTGATCCTCGTCACCCAGGATGTCGGTCAGCACGGCAAACTTTTCGCCATCCTTGACCAAGCCCATGGCAATACCCGCCACCGGCGCCTTGAGCGGTACGCCGGCGTCCATCAAGGCCAGTGAGGTACCACAGACCGAGGCCATGGAACTGGAGCCGTTGGATTCGGTAATTTCGGACACTACCCGGATGGTATAAGGAAACTCTTCATCACTGGGCAGCATGGCCTGCACACCGCGGCGTGCCAGACGACCATGACCGATCTCGCGCCGCTTAGGGCCACCCATGAAACCAGCTTCGCCTACGCAGTAAGGAGGAAAGTTGTAATGCAGTAGAAAACGATCCTTGCGTTCGCCTTCCAGGGATTCGATCAACTGAGCATCGCGCAGCGTCCCCAGGGTGGCGATAACCATCGCCTGGGTCTCGCCACGAGTGAACAGTGCCGAGCCATGGGTACGCGGCAGCACACCGACCTGAATGTCCAGAGGGCGTACGGTCTTGTGATCGCGACCGTCGATGCGCGGCTCGCCATCGATCACCCGACTGCGCACTACGCGCTTCTCGAGGCCGGCGAAGGCGCCGCTTACTTCATCGGCACTGAACCGGGCATCGTCACCACTCGCCAGTTGTTCGACCGCCTCGGCCTTTAGGGCTGACAAGGCATCCTGACGCGCCATCTTGTCAGTCACCCGATAGGCATCACCGATCTTCGCCTCAAAGCCGCTTGCCAGGGCGTCCTTAAGCGAGGTATTTTCCGGCGTCGCTTGCCATTCCCACTTGGGCTTGCCTGCCTCGCCAACGAACTCATTGACCGCCTGGATGGCCACCTGCATTTCCTGGTGGGCGAAGAGCACCGCGCCGAGCATTTCGTCCTCGAGCAACTCCTTGGCCTCGGATTCGACCATCAGCACGGCCTTCTCGGTGCCGGCAACAACCATGTTGAGTTCGGAGGTCGTCAGCTCTTCGACGCTGGGGTTGAGGAAGTAGCCCCGCTCCTCGCTGAAGGCCACCCGAGCGGCCCCGATCGGTCCATTGAAAGGCACGCCGGAAATCGCCAGCGCCGCAGAAGTACCAATCATCGCAGCGATATCCGGGTCCTGATTGCGATCGGCGGACAGCACGTTGCAGATGACCTGGACTTCATTCATGAAGCCCTTGGGGAACAGCGGACGAATCGGGCGGTCGATCAGTCGCGAGGTCAACGTTTCCTTTTCGGTCGGACGGCCTTCGCGCTTGAAGAAGCCACCTGGAATCTTGCCTACCGCGTAGGTCTTTTCCTGGTAGTGCACGGAGAGTGGGAAAAAATCCTGGCCCGGCTTGGTGTCCTTACGCGCAACCACAGTACACAGCACCACGGTGTCGTCCATGGTGACCTGCACGGCGCCGGTGGCCTGACGGGCGATACGTCCTGTTTCGAGTGTGACGGTGCTTTGACCGTACTGAAATGTTTTCTTGACCGGATTCACGGTGACGTCCTTTACCTTGTCGATTTCATGTGGGTCGTTTTGACTCGGCGACTATTCTAGCAGTCCAATGGGAGCACGGGTTAATCATCCGCCGTTCAAAAACGCGAAACGGGCAGCCCTCGGGCCACCCGTTTCGTTGTATCTCTTGCTTGCGCAGGAAAAAGAATTCCCTTTTCCTCAGCGACGCAGGCCCAGACGCTGGATCAATGTCTGATAACGCTCCAGATCCTTGCGCTTGAGGTAGTCAAGCAGCTTACGGCGCTGATTGACCATGCGGATCAGACCACGACGGGAATGATGATCCTGCTTGTTGGACTTGAAATGGGACTGCAGGCCATCGATGTTGGCGCTCAGCAGTGCTACCTGCACTTCCGGGGATCCGGTATCGTTCTCACCACGGCCGTATTCGTTGACGATTTCAGCCTTCTTTTCAGTGGTCAATGCCATCTGTGTCTCCAGTAAGCAATATGCCTGAGATGATAAATGTCGGAGACCACGCATATTTGCAGTCTCCATGAGGCGTCGCTATCGGTTAGCAACAAGGCTACTCGCGCTCATTGCGTGGTAGCCACCAGTCGACGGGGGGTTACCTCTCCCGCCACGAGGATTGTGACCAACCCCAAAAAGGTGTCGTCACGATACAAGCGCGCCAGGCTATTTGTCGACAGTCCTTCGGTGCTCATTTGTACCCGTTGACCCAGCATCAAACGCCTCGCCGCGCCATCTTCGACGTCCAACCTTGGCAAGTGTTCCACCAAGGCGTCCATTTTCAGCAACCACTCTTCACGCCCTGCTGAATCACTCGTTGACTCCAGCACCTCCAACGAGACCATATCGTCGGCGTCGAAGGGCCCTGTTCGCAATCGCCGTAGCGCGGTGATATGCGCGCCACACCCTAGCGCTTGGCCGATATCCTCGGCCAGAGTCCGTATGTAGGTGCCCTTGCTGCAAGCCACTTCAAGCTCGAAACCCGTGGCATCGCGCGCGAGAAGCCGCATATCATAAACCGTCACGCGGCGCGGCGCACGCGCAATCGTCTTGCCTTGACGTGCCAGTTCATACAGAGGCCGCCCTTGGTGCTTGAGGGCCGAATACATGGGCGGTATTTGATCGATTTCACCACGAAATGCCGACAGTGCTTTTTCGATATCGTCTTCGGTGAGCGGTACGATTGGATGGCGCTCGATCACCTCACCATCCGCATCACCGGTATCGGTGATCTCGCCGAGACGCACATAGGCTCGATAACATTTGTCCGCATCCAGCAGATAGGATGAGAACTTGGTCGCTTCACCGAAGCACACCGGCAGGAGCCCCGTGGCCATCGGATCCAGCGTCCCGGTGTGTCCCGCCTTTTGCGCCTGAAACAATCGACGAGCCCGCTGCAGCGCCTGATTGCTCGACATCCCTTGGGGCTTATCAAGCAACAGCACGCCATCTACCGATAGTCCGCGACGACGACGCGCCATCAGTGCTTCTCTTCTCCCGGCGGTCGTTCACGACTCTGGGCATCATCTTCGTGGTGAACACGATCCGACTCGACGGCCTGATCGATCAATGAGGAAAGCGCGTGGCCGCGCACCACGCTTTCATCGTAATGAAAACGCAGTTCCGGGACATGACGTAGTTTGATGCGTCGAGCGATCTGACTGCGCAGGAAACCGGCGGCATGTTTGAGTACCGCCAGGTTTTCCTGAACGCGCCCAGGATCGTTGTCACCCAACAGAGTGATGTACACCTCGGCGTAACCAAGATCACGACTGACCTCGACCCCACTCACGGTCACCATACCCAGGCGCGGGTCCTTGACCTCGCGCTGGATGAGCACCGCCAGCTCCTGCTGAAGCTGGTCGGCCACCCGATCGGTACGCTTGAATTCGCGCATTTATTCCCCTTCGCGACCTTATAGGCTGCGCTCGACCTTCACCTGATCGAAGACCTCGATTTTGTCGCCGACCTGGACGTCGTTGTAATTCTTGACGCCGATGCCGCACTCCATGCCGTTGCGCACCTCGTTGACATCGTCCTTGAAGCGCCGCAGCGATTCCAGCTCGCCTTCATAGATGACCACGTTCTCGCGCAGTACGCGGATCTTCTTGTGGCGATGCACGGTGCCTTCAACGACCATACAGCCCGCCACAGCACCGATCTTGGGTGCCTTGAACACATCGCGCACCTCGGCGATACCGACGATATCCTCGCGCCATTCCGGTGCCAACATGCCGCTCATGGCCTGCTTGACCTCATCGATGAGCTGGTAGATGACGCTGTAATAACGTAGATCCAGCCCCTCGCGCTCGATGATTTCTCGGGCGGCGGCATCGGCACGCACGTTGAAGCCGACCACGATGGCATCACTCGCCAACGCCAAGTTGGCATCGGTACCGGTGATACCGCCGACCCCGGAGGAGACCACAGCCACCTGAACTTCGTCGGTGGAGAGCTCTTCGAGAGCCCCACGAATCGCCTCCAGCGAGCCTTGTACGTCGGCCTTGAGCACGATGTTGACCTTGGCCACCTCGTCCTGCCCCATCTGGCTGAACATGTTCTCCAGCTTGGCCTTCTGCTGGCGTGCCAGACGCACTTCGCGATACTTGCCCTGACGGAAGTTGGCGATCTCTCGCGCCTTCTTGTCGTCGGCCAGTACCATGAAGTCTTCACCGGCTTCCGGCGTGCCGTCGAGGCCCTGAATTTCCACCGGCATGGCCGGCCCCACTGACTCGACCTGCTGGCCGAGTTCATTGGTCAACGCCCGTACACGACCGTAATGCAGCCCGGCCAGTACGATATCGCCACGCCGCAAGGTACCGTTCTGCACCAACACGGTGGCCACGGGACCACGCCCCTTGTCGAGACGCGATTCGACCACGACACCTTTGCCCGGCGCTTCCGGCACGGCCTTGAGCTCCAGGACCTCGGAGACCAACAGTACGGCCTCCAGCAAGGCGTCGATGCCTTCGCCGGTCTTGGCAGAGACGTGCACGAACTGCGTATCGCCCCCCCACTCTTCGGAGATGACGCCGCGCTGGGACAGCTCGTTCTTGACCCGATCCGGATCGGCGCCCGGCTTGTCGATCTTGTTGACCGCGACGACCAGCGGTACCTCAGCCGCCTTGGCGTGTTCAATCGCCTCGACGGTCTGCGGCATCACACCATCGTCCGCCGCAACCACCAGGATGACCACGTCGGTTGCCTGCGCACCGCGAGCACGCATGGCGGTAAAGGCCGCGTGACCCGGCGTATCCAGGAAGGTGACACCGCCATGCTTGTCTTCGACATGATAGGCGCCGATGTGCTGGGTAATGCCGCCGGCCTCACCAGTCGCCACCTTGGTACGGCGAATGAAGTCGAGCAGCGACGTCTTGCCGTGATCGACGTGCCCCATGACCGTGACCACGGGTGAGCGTGTAATCTCGTCACCTTCGTAGGAGATACCCTCGAGCACCTCGGTCTCCAGCGCGTCGTCCTTGACCAGCTTGGGCGTATGCCCCATTTCCTCGACGACGATCGCCGCAGTGTCCTGGTCGATGGTCTGGTTGATGGTAACTGCCGCCCCCATGGTGAACATGGCCTTGATGACTTCGTTGGCCTTGATCGCCATCTTGTCCGCCAGTTCCGCAACACTGATCGACTCGGGGATTGCTACCTCGCGCACGATCGGCTGGGTCGGCTTCTGGAAAGAGTGTTTGCCGCCGCTCTGGCCACTGCTACGGCGGCTACCGCGACGCTCGGCACGCTTGACCTTCTTGCCACTTCCACGACGGCGTTCGCTGCGCTCCTCGCGATCTTCATCACGGCTGGTATCGCGCCCCTTCTTGGCCGGTGCCTTCTTCTGTGCACGACGGTTATCGCTGCGCGGCTCCTTGGGCGGCGCCTCGACCACCGGCTCGTCATCACTGTCAGGAAGCACCGGTTCACTGGGAATGTCGTACTGAGGCGCTTGCACAGGTGCCTCATCCTGTGAGGGAGCCTGTGAGGCAGTCTCTTGGGGAGCGGGCGTAGCCGGCGCCTCCTGAGCAGCGGGAGTCTTGGCTTCTTCTGCCTGCTCCATCTGAGCGCGTTCCGCCTGCTCGGCCTCGGCAGCGCGAGCCTGACTCGCATTCGCCATGTCACCGACCAGTTGACGCGGTCCCTGCTCCTGCTCGGCAGGCTGCTCGGCGACCTCTTCTTCCGCACGCTTGACGTAAGTACGTTTCTTGCGCACCTGAACTTCGATGGTCTTACCGCGCCCTTCACCAGTCTTGATCCGGCTCTTCGTCTTGCGTGTCAAAGTGATGCGGTTCTTGGCTCCGGGACCGCCACCATGACTCTTGGTCAAATGGTCCAGCAGACGTTGCTTGTCCTCTTCGGACACGGCATCACTCTCGCCCTGATGCGGAAGACCGGCTTCCTTCATCTGCTCCAGTAGACGGGACGTATCTCGACCCACCTTGACTGCAAAATCCTTCACTGTCATTTCTGACATTACGACCCTCCTGAGCCCGTGACCTAGTTACTTTCGCTTGCGAACCAGGGCGCACGGGCGGTCATTATCAGTGACGCGGCGCGCTCTTCGTCAATGCCCTCGATGTCCTTCAGATCATCCACGGCCTGCTCGGCAAGGTCTTCCATCGTGACGATACCGCGGCTGGCCAGAATAAAGGCCAGGTGGCGATCCATCCCTTCCATTTCCAGCAGATCGTCGGCAGGTTGAGCGCCGTCGAGAACCTCTTCGGAAGCAATCGCCAGATTCAGCAGCTCGTCCTTGGCTCGCGAGCGTAGTTCTTCTACCAGGTCTTCATCGAATTCTTCTATTTCCAGCATTTCCTCGAGAGGCACATAAGCCAACTCTTCTAGAGAGGTAAAGCCCTCTTCAACCAGTATGCGTGCCAGCTCTTCATCGATCTCCAGATGATTGATGAAGTACTCGACCAGACTGTCGACCTCCTGTTCACGCTTGCCTTCGGCTTCGTCTTCGGTCATCACATTGAGCGCCCAGCCGGTCAACTCACTGGCCAGACGTACGTTCTGCCCGCTGCGACCGATGGCCTGCGCCAGATTGTCTTCAGCGACAGCAACATCCATGGAATGCGCATCTTCGTCGACGAGGATTGAGGCTACTTCCGCCGGCGCCATGGCGTTGATGACCAATTGAGCGGGATTATCATCCCACAGGATGATATCCACGCGCTCATTCTGCAGCTCGTTGGAAACCGCCTGGACCCGGGAGCCTCGCATCCCCACACAAGCACCCACCGGATCAATGCGTCGATCGTTGGTCTTGACCGCGATCTTGGCCCGAGACCCCGGATCCCGGGCTGCGCCCTTGATTTCGATGAGCTGCTCGGCGATCTCAGGCACTTCGATCTTGAACAGTTCGATAATCAGGTCTGGACGCGTCCGGGTAAGAATCAATTGGGCACCGCGGGCTTCCGGCTCGACCTTCCATAGCAGGGCGCGCACACGCTCGTTCATACGATAGCGCTCGCCCGGGATCATCTCGCTACGCGGCAGAAAAGCTTCGGCGTTGTCGCCCAAATCGATGATCAGTCCGTCCCGGGTGGTCTTCTTGACGATGCCCGCCACCGGCTCGCCTTCACGCTCGGCGTATTGACGCACGACTTGAGCGCGCTCTGCCTCGCGCACCTTCTGTACGATGACCTGTTTGGCGGTCTGAGCGGCGATGCGCCCGAACTCGGCGTTCTCGATGCGCTCTTCTACCACATCGCCCAAGGTCAGAGGAGGATCACGGCGCTCTGCATAGGACTGCTTGATTTCGGCATCGGGGTTCTCGAACTCGTCGTCCTCGATGACCACCCAACGACGAAACGTTTCATAGTCACCCGTCATGCGATCGATCTTGACTCGGACGCTTGCTTCCTCACCTTCAAAGCGCTTGCGTGATGCACTTGCCAGCGCCGCCTCGACTGCCTCGAAGATGACGTCGCGGGGCACGCCCTTCTCATTCGAGATCGCATCAACAACCAGCAGAATCTCTTTACTCATGCTAAAGCCTCGCCAGAAAACCAGTCCTCAGGTATCGAACTGCGGAACAATCCGCGCCTGCTCGATCCCGTCAATGGGAAAGCAGTACTCTTCTCCCTCGAGATGCAGCAATACCTCGTCATTCTCGATACCTGCCAGCAACCCCTTGAACTTGCGCCGGCCGTCATAGGGCGCCCGCAGGCGCAACGCCACATTGTTGCCCTTGTAGCGCTCGAACTGCTCAAGGGTGAACAGTGGACGATCCATCCCGGGAGACGACACTTCCAGCCGATACTGACCGGGAATGGGATCCTCGACATCCAGAATCGCACTGACTTGACGGCTCACGTCCGCGCAATGGTCGACGGTGACTCCCTGAGGACTGTCGATGTACACCACCACACGTGAGTGTTTGCCTTGAGCAGTGCGCTCGACGCCCCAGAGCTCAAAACCCATGGCCGTTATCGTCGGTTCAATGAGCGCCTTCAGCACGGCATCTTTGATTGCCACAAACAAAAGCTCCTACAACAGTTGCATCAGGCACCTGACCAGGAGTGAAAGGAAAGCTAGGTGGCTGACTGATGTTAGCCTCGAGAAGCAAACCACTAACAAAAAGCCCCTTCAAAAGAAGGGGCCTTGCACAAGAAACTTGGTAGCGGGGGCCGGATTTGAACCGACGACCTTCGGGTTATGAGCCCGACGAGCTACCAGACTGCTCCACCCCGCAACATAGGCTAACAAGTATAAAAACTTGCTCACCCCTCGGTCAAGGAAGGGCGATCGCTTGATGGAATCAATCAAGCATATGCCATTCCGCCCCTGAAACAAAGACGAACACTATTTGGTGCCGAAGGGGGGACTTGAACCCCCACGACCATAAGGTCACTACCCCCTCAAGATAGCGTGTCTACCAATTCCACCACTTCGGCAACAGGGGGTGAACGAATCGGACGATATGCTTTTCGTCCGACACTAAGGGCGTGACAGGAACATTACTGCTCTTGGCCATCCCCTAGCGCTGGCGCAGCATTATCCGTATTTTGGGGTCCATCGTCAAGCGTGGGGGCGGCATTGCGTTGCTCGATCAGCTCCGCATCCGGGATACCTTGCTCCGGCGCCTCTCCTGCCTGAGAGGCAAAATATGCAAGTGCCAGCGAAGTGGCAAAAAAGGCTGCCGCCAACACACCCGTCAGCTTGGCTAGAAAGCTTCCACTGCCCCGGGAACCAAAGACGGTCTGAGAAGCACCACCACCGAAAGACGCACCAGCGTCGGCTCCCTTGCCCTGTTGCAACAGAATGAGGGCAACCAAGGCGAGGGCAATCATCACATGGATGATGAGAATGGCAACTTGCATTATTTAACCTGCTGACTGACAAATGGCTAGAAAATCGTCGACCTTGAGCGAGGCGCCCCCTATCAGGCCGCCGTCAATGTCCGGCTGGGCAAGCAGCTCAGCGGCATTTTCGCGCTTCATGCTGCCGCCATAAAGTAGACGCAGCACCGTGGCCAGCCCCTTGTCATAATCGACAAGACAAGCACGAATGGCCGCGTGAACCGCCTGTGCCTGCTCTGGCGTGGCAGTTCTTCCGGTACCGATCGCCCATACCGGCTCATAGGCAATGACCATGCGTTCACGTTGCCGGGCATCGAGCGTATCGAATACGGCCTTTACCTGGCTCAATACCACTGCTTCGCTATCCCCGGCGTCACGCTCTTCGAGCGTTTCGCCCACACACAAGATCGGGCTCAATCCTGCATCAAGGGCCGCCCGCGCCCGTGCCGACACCGCCTCATCATCTTCGTGATAGAGCGAGCGCCGCTCCGAGTGACCGACCAGCACATAACCCACTCCGAACTCTGCCAGCATCGCGGCGCTGACCTCACCGGTGTAAGCGCCTCCCGGCTCGGGATTCAGCGTTTGCGCTCCTACTTGCAGCGCGGTCTTTTCGAACGCTGCCTGAGCCGCCGCCAGATAGGGTGCTGGGGGTAATACAACCACTTCTACTGAAGGCGGCATATCGACATTGGCACAGCGTTGGCCGAACTCATCGACTAGTGCCAACGAACCGTTCATTTTCCAATTGCCGGCAATCAACGGCATGCGCATGGGCGCCCCCTTTCTCGAAGTGGTGCGAAATGGTATAGGAGTCATCCAATCAAGACAACCGACGCCGCTCGTGTTTACGCCATCAGCGTCTCGACATCCGTCGCGATACGCCGCGCCAAGGCCACGACATCAAGATGAGGACGCCCCTCGACCATCACCCGGATTAATGGCTCGGTACCTGATGCCCGCAACAGCACTCGCCCCTCATCGCCAAGCTCCGCCTCGACGTCTGCAACCGTCTCGCGCAGGCGATCGCTCTCGAGCAGCGCCTTCTTGTCGGTTCCCGGGGTCAGACGCACATTGATCAGCGCCTGGGGCGCCTTCTCGAAACCCCTGAGCTGCGCTAGAGAGCAATTCCGGTTGACCATGATCGCCAACACCTGCAGGGCCGATACGATACCATCCCCGGTGGTCTGAACGTGACCACAGACGATATGCCCTGACGACTCTCCTCCCAGATGCCAGTCATTGGCCGCGAGTCGCTCCATCACATAGCGATCGCCGACCTTGGCGCGCTCAAAAGGGACATCCAACGCCTCCAGGGCGGCGGCCAGGCCGAAGTTACTCATCAGTGTGCCTACGACGCCCCCATCCAACTCGCCACGGTCGTGGCGATCCTTGGCAATCATGTAGATGATATCGTCGCCATCGATTTCCTGACCATCGGCATCGACCAGCACTACACGATCACCATCGCCATCGAAGGCGATTCCTAGATCGGCACCACGCTCGATGACTGCCGCGCGCAGCGACGCGGGATAGGTGGAGCCTACTTGCTGATTGATGTTCAAGCCATCAGGGTCCGCACCCAGCAGACTAACCTTGGCACCCAGTTCGCGAAAGACGCTGGGGGCGATGTGATAAGTCGCACCATGAGCACAGTCCAGCACGATCTTTAGCCCGTGCAGGGTCAAGCGATGCGGAACGGTGGATTTGCAGAACTCGATGTAACGACCGGCAGCATCGTCGATGCGAGTAGCCTTACCCAAACGATCTGCCGGCACGGTTTCCAAGGGCTTCTCGATCTCTTCCTCGATGCGCGCCTCTACCTCATCCGGCAGCTTGGTACCCTCGGCAGAAAAGAACTTGATGCCGTTATCCTGAAAAGCGTTGTGCGAGGCCGAAATCACGATGCCGGCATCAGCCCGCAGCGTGCGCGTCAGATAGGCGATCCCCGGCGTGGGCATCGGCCCCAGCAATGAGACATCCACCCCGGCTGCAGACAAACCGGCCTCGAGGGCCGACTCGAACATATAGCCCGAGATACGTGTGTCCTTGCCGATCAGCACCTTGGCACGACCGTTTTGCTTATTCAGCACGCGCCCCATGGCCCAGCCCAGCTTAAGCATGAAATCCGCGGTGATCGGATACTCACCGACAGTGCCACGAATACCATCGGTACCAAAATAACGTCTTGTCATAGCTCAGTGCCTTCCTGTAGCACGTTCCAGGTCATATTGATTGCGTCCACACTAGGACCGACATCATGCACACGCAGCAGCCTCGCGCCGCGTTCGACTGCCAGCGATGTCAGCGCCAGCCCCCCCGGCAAACGCTCTTCGACGGCTCGTCCAAGAACCTTGCCTATCATACTCTTGCGCGACATCCCGACCATCAACGGTAATCCAAGCTCCTTCAATGTCGCCATGCGATTGAGCAGTCGAAGATTGTGCTCGACCGTCTTGGCGAAACCGAACCCGGGATCCAGCAGCAATCGCTCGCGGCGTACCCCCGCGGCCTCACAAACCGCCACGCGTTCCGCGAGAAAGTGCAGCACCGCCTGCTCTACCGGCTCATCGTAATGCGGGGCTTGCTGCATGTCAGCCGGCTCGCCCAGCATGTGCATCAGGCATACCGGCAAGCCACAGTGCGCAGCCGCCGCGAGCGCGCCCGGGCGCCGCAGTGCGCGCACATCATTGATCATTCCCGCCCCCTGGGCAGACACTTCCTGCATTACCTCCGGAGTGCTGGTATCCACGGATACCAGCGCGTCCAGTTCGCCTACAAGGCGCTCAACGACAGGCATCACTCGGTCCATTTCCTGCTGAACCGATACGGGCGAAGCCCCCGGTCGAGTGGACTCCCCGCCCACGTCGATAACCGCGGCGCCCTCGGCCAGCATCTTCTCTGCGTGGTGCAGGGCGTCATCAAGAGCAACGTGGCACCCACCGTCGGAAAAGGAGTCGGGAGTGACATTGAGGATACCCATCACTCGGGGATAGGAGAGATCAAGACGATGACGCCCACAGTGCAAGATATTGGCAGTTGTTGTCATTACGCGATTCCAGACAGGGCATGTCGAATATGACGAAAGGCGCCCAGAGGCGCCTTCCGTGTTCATCGGCGACTGAAAAGAATGTCAGTGGCCGGCGGGACCGCCCAGAGGATCGGAGGGACGCCGCCGTGGCCCGTCTTCTTCGTCACTATCGGCATCGGGATCGTTGTCTTGAGAGCCCGCGGCCGGCGATTTATCGTCGGCAACAGCGGAACCGCTGCCCGAATCGCCACCATCCCAATCCTTGGGCGGACGCGGCTTGCGTCCTTCGATGATATCCTTGAGCTGCTGTGCATCGATGGTTTCATACTGCATCAAGGCTTCGGCCATGGTGTCGAGCTTGTCGCGATTGTCCTCGAGAAGCTGCTTGGCCTGGGCATAGCACTCATCGATGATGCGGCGCACTTCCTTGTCGAGCTTGGTCGTGGTCTCCGGGGAATTGAACTTGCCGCTGTTACCGCCCGGGCCACCCAGGAACTGATGCGATTCATCTTCATCGTACATCAGCGGCCCCATTTCGGAAGATAGTCCCCACTTGGCCACCATGCTGTGGGCGAGTTCAGTGGCACGCTTGATGTCGTTGGAAGCGCCGGTAGTCACACCGTTCGGCCCCAGCGTCATTTCCTCGGCGATACGTCCTCCGAACAACGAGCAGATCTGGCTGATGATTTGCTGGCGCGAAAGACTGTAACGGTCCTCCTCCGGCAGGAACATGGTGACGCCCAGTGCGCGCCCACGAGGAATGATGGTGACCTTGTAGACCGGATCATGCTCCGGCATCAAGAGACCGATAATGGCATGTCCCGACTCATGGTAGGCCGTGTTGAGCTTTTCCTTTTCGGTCATGACCATGGACTTGCGCTCGGCGCCCATCATGATCTTGTCCTTGGCCAGCTCGAGCTCTTCCATGCCCACCAGGCGACGGTTGCGCCGTGCCGCAAATAGAGCGGCCTCGTTGACCAGGTTGGCCAGGTCCGCCCCGGAGAAGCCCGGCGTGCCGCGCGCAATGACGCTCGGCTTGACGTCTTCACCCAGCGGCACCTTGCGCAGGTGAACGCCGAGAATATGCTCGCGACCGCGAATATCGGGCAGCGGCACGGTGACCTGACGATCGAAGCGGCCAGGACGCAGCAAGGCCGGATCGAGCACATCGGGGCGGTTGGTCGCGGCAATCACGATGATGCCATCGTTAGCCTCGAAGCCATCCATTTCGACCAGCAACTGGTTAAGGGTCTGTTCGCGCTCATCATGACCGCCGCCCATGCCGGAGCCACGATGGCGACCCACGGCGTCGATCTCGTCGATGAAGATGATGCAGGGCGCCTGCTTCTTGGCCTGCTCAAACATGTCGCGCACCCGCGAAGCACCGACGCCCACGAACATCTCGACGAAATCCGAGCCCGAAATCGTGAAGAAAGGCACCTTGGCCTCGCCAGAAATAGCCTTGGCCAACAATGTCTTACCGGTACCTGGCGGACCCACCATCAGAACGCCCCGAGGTATTTGGCCGCCTAGACGCTGAAACTTGCTGGGGTCCTTGAGAAAGTCCACCAACTCTTCGACTTCTTCCTTGGCCTCGTCACACCCTGCAACGTCTGTGAAGGTCGTCTTGATCTGATCCTGGGTCAGGAGCTTGGCCTTGGACTTGCCAAAGCTCATTGGACCACCCTTGCCGGCACCACCCCCCTGCATCTGACGCATGAAGAACAGGAAAATGGCCAGGATGATCAGAATCGGGAAACTGGCAATCAACAGGCGCGTCCAGAGACTCTGCTCCTCGGGCTTCTTGCCGACCACATTGACGTCATTGGCCAATAGGTCGTCCATCAGCTTGGGATCCTGAGCGGCTGGTCGGATGGTCTGAAATTGCGAACCGTCCTCACGCTCCCCGGTCACCGTATAGCCATCGATGGTGACCGACCGTACCTGCCCGTTCTGCACCTGCTGAACGAACTGGGAATAGTTCATCGTCTGCGGTGCGGTGTCGACACTGAAATTGTTGAACACTGTCAGCAACACCGCTGCAATGACCAACCACAGAATCAGGTTCTTCGCCATGTCATTCAAGGCAATACCCTCGTTGCATCAATTCGTCTGCCAAACGTTACAAACATTACGACACCATGTCAGATGGGGTCGTTCAATCGTGATTGCAAGCTCAGCCCTTGTAACCTTTCGCTAGAAGATAGACTTCCCGCGATCGCGCCCGAGAAGAATCCGGTTTACGCGTGACCACCTTGGCAAAATCATGTCGTAGCGTCTTCAGGTAATCGTCGAACCCCTCGCCTTGGAACACCTTGATCAGCAGGTTTCCGCCAGGTGAAAGGACTTGTCGCACTAAATCCAACGCCAGTTCTGCAAGATACATTGCCTGAGGCTGATCGATCGCTGCCATACCGCTCATGTTGGGCGCCATATCGGAAATGAGCAAATCCACCGGACGTCCATCGAGCACATCCAAGATGGCCGCCAGCGCATGATCCTCAGTGAAATCACCCTGCACGAAATCAACTCCGGCCAAGGCGTCCATCTCAAGAATGTCCGAGGCGATCACTCGGCCTTGTGCGCCTACCTTATCTGCCGCTACCTGGCTCCAGCCGCCCGGCGCCGCCCCCAGATCGATCACTGTCATGCCCGCTCTGAAAAGCCGATCCCGCTCATCGATCTCGAGTAGCTTGTAGCTTGCTCGAGAGCGATACCCCTCTTGCCGGGCACGCTGAACGTAGGGGTCATCGAAATGCTCCTTGAGCCAGCCAGCACTGCTCTTGGACGTCTTGGAAATGGAGCGCGTCACTGGACCACCTGGAGCATCAAGAAAATAAAAGGGTGATGGTTCTGCAGTGCTCCCTGACAAGGTCCACTCTCTTGTCCATTATATTTCGGGGAGGCTTTGCTGCTTTGCAGGACATGGCTTTCACCGTACCATATTGCGACATGCCGTCACTCAACGGATCTATTCCTGCACCACGCACTTACGAACTCAAGGCACGATATCATGAGCTTGTCACAGGCACAAAAGAAAGCAATGCGCGGCATCGGCCATCATCTCGACCCCGTGGTCACGGTTGCCGAGAATGGTCTCAACGAGAATGTGATTGCCGAGCTGGAACGTGCCCTGAAGGATCACGAGCTGATCAAGATCAAGCTGGCGTTGGCCGAGCGCGATACTCGTCAACAGTTGATCGACGCCATTGCTCAGGGTACCTCAGCCGACGTCGTGCAAACCATTGGCAAGATGGCGTTGCTTTATCGCCATAATCCCAAGGCCAATCCCAAGCTCTCCAACATCGCCCGAGCCAAGCAGCACCACGGTCGCCATTGAACGATCGCCACCTCGACGGATACGTCCACGACGCCCTTGGTAGCGCATTGACCGGGACGCAACCGTTACTCCCATTCAAACGTACTCTACGTCGCCAATCTCGTACTCCACCTCGCCTCCTGGCGTACGCACCAGCACTACGTCGCCCTCCTCCTTGCCGATAAGTGCCCGGGCGATGGGCGAGGTGACCGAGATCTTGCCCGATTTGATGTCGGCCTCGTCTTCGCCGACGATCTGGTAACGCACCTCTTCATCGTTGTCGAGATTGATCAGTTCTACGGTGACGCCGAAGATGACCTTGCCGGTCTTGGGCATCTTGGTCACATCGATGACCTGGGACGCAGACAGCTTCGATTCGATTTCCGTGATACGACCTTCGATGAAGCCCTGCTCTTCGCGAGCAGCATGATATTCGGCGTTCTCTTTCAGGTCGCCATGCTCCCGCGCCTCGGCGATGGCATTGATCACCCGGGGACGCGCTTCACTCTTGAGCCGACTCAGTTCTTCCCGCAGACGCTGTTCACCCAGCACGGTCATCGGGACCTTGTTCATGATGTTGCTCCTGCATGCAGTTCCTGAAGTCGCCGCACCGTTATTTCATTGCCATATTCGAGCGCCATGCAAACGGCACGCGCGCCTGCCAGCGTCGTTGCGTAAGGCACCTTGCGAGATAGGGCGGTGCGGCGAATCACCGAAGAATCGCTGATTGCCTGACGGCCTTCGGTTGTGTTGACGATATAGGCCACCTCATCGTTCTTGAGAAGATCGACGATATGCGGACGCCCTTCGAAGACCTTGTTGACCGTCTCCACGGGGAGTCCGGCGGCTTCAAGGGCGCGGGCGGTACCGCGGGTGGCGCAAAGGGTAAAGCCTAATGCTAGCAAAGATTCTGCCACCTCGATAATACTGGCCTTGTCCGGTTCGCGCACGGACAGGAACGCCTGGCGTTCGCCGGTCAGCGGTGGAATCGCATCGCCGCCACCCAACTGGGCTTTGTAGAAGGCTTCGGCGAAGGTGGCGCCGCTGCCCATCACTTCACCGGTGGATTTCATCTCCGGTGACAGGATGGGATCGACACTGGGGAACTTGTTGAACGGGAATACCGCTTCCTTGACGCTGTAGTAGTTTGGAATCAGCTCTCGGGTGAATCCCTGGTCGGCAAGGGTCGTGCCCGCCATGCAGCGGGCAGCGATCTGTGCCAGCGACGTGCCGATACACTTGGAAACGAAGGGCACGGTGCGAGAAGCACGGGGATTGACCTCGATCACATAGATCTCATCATCTTGCCAGGCCAGCTGCACGTTCATCAGCCCGACCACGTTGAGCTCGAGCGCCATGCGCTTGACCTGATCGCGCATCGCGTCCTGAACCTCCGCGGGCAGCGAGTATGGTGGCAGCGAGCAGGCAGAGTCGCCGGAATGCACCCCGGCCTGCTCGATGTGCTGCATGATGCCGCCGATCACCACCTGCTGGCCGTCGGAGACGGCGTCGATGTCGATCTCGATCGCGGCATTGAGGAAATGATCGAGTAGCACCGGCGAGTCGTTGGAGACCTTGACCGCATGGGTCATGTAGCCCTCGAGTTCCGAGGCATCGTAAACGATCTCCATGGCTCGCCCGCCCAACACATAGGAGGGACGCACCACCAGCGGATAGCCGATCGTCTCGGCTTTGGCAAAGGCCTCCTCGAAGCTGCGCGCGGTGGCATTGGGTGGCTGCTTCAGCCCCAGCTTGTCGATCATCTGCTGGAAGCGTTCGCGATCTTCTGCCCGGTCGATGGCGTCCGGGGTGGTGCCGATGATTGGCACTCCGGCAGCCTCCAGATCCCGGGCCAGCTTCAGCGGTGTCTGGCCGCCGAACTGCACGATCACGCCGACGGGTTGTTCCTTGTCGGCGATCTCCAGCACGTCCTCCAGGGTCACCGGCTCGAAATAGAGACGATCAGAGGTGTCGTAATCGGTGGACACGGTCTCCGGGTTGCAGTTGACCATGATGGTCTCGTAACCATCCTCGCGCATCGCCAGGGCCGCATGCACGCAGCAGTAATCGAACTCGATACCCTGGCCGATGCGGTTGGGCCCGCCGCCCAGCACCATGATCTTCTGGCGGTCGCTGACATCGGCTTCGCACTCCTCTTCATAGGTGGAGTACATGTAGGCGGTGTGCGAGACGAACTCGGCAGCGCAGGTATCGACGCGCTTGTAGACTGGACGAATGCCGTGCTTCTGACGCGTGTGGCGAAACTCCTGCTCGGAAACCCCCAGCAGTCGGGCCAGTCGAGCATCACCGAAGCCCTTACGCTTCAAGGCGAATAACGCACGCGCATCTAGCTCGCCCAAGGAGCGCTGGGCAAGATCCTGCTCGATACGCACCAGCTCCTCGATTTGCACCAGGTACCAGCGATCGATGTTGGTCAGGGCGAATATTTCATCCACGCTCATGTCGGCGCGTAGCGCATCGGCGATGAAGAAGATACGTTCGGCGCCGGCAGCCTGCAGCTCGCCCTTGATCAGCCCCAAGCTGGCCTCGTTGAACTCAGTGATCTTGGGGTCTAGGCCGTCGTTGCCGGCCTCCATGCCGCGCAGCGCTTTCTGCAAGGATTCCTGAAAGGTCCGTCCGATGGCCATCACCTCGCCCACCGACTTCATCTGGGTGGTCAGTCGATCGTTGGCCTGGGGAAACTTCTCGAAGGTGAAGCGCGGAATCTTGGTGACCACGTAATCGATGGACGGCTCGAAGGACGCGGGGGTCTTGCCGCCGGTGATGTCGTTCTGCAGCTCGTCCAGGGTATAGCCCACCGCCAGCTTGGCGGCAATCTTGGCGATCGGAAAGCCGGTGGCCTTGGAGGCAAGCGCCGAGGAGCGCGATACACGAGGGTTCATCTCGATGACCACCATGCGTCCGGTGTCGGGGTCGACGCCGAACTGCACGTTGGACCCACCGGTCTCGACGCCGATCTCGCGCAGCACCGCCAGAGAGGCGTCGCGCATGATCTGGTATTCCTTGTCGGTCAGCGTCTGGGCCGGCGCCACGGTGATGGAGTCACCGGTATGAACGCCCATGGGATCGAAGTTCTCGATGGCGCAAACGATGATGCAGTTGTCGTTTTTATCCCGAACGACCTCCATCTCGTACTCCTTCCAGCCCAGCAGCGACTCGTCGATCAGGAGTTCATGATTGCTGGAAAGCTCGAAGCCGCGCCCACAGATCTCCTCGAACTCTTCCTTGTTGTAGGCGACACCACCGCCGGAGCCGCCCATGGTGTAGGAGGGGCGGATGATCACCGGAAAGCCCAGCTCACCCTGAATCTCCCAGGCTTCCTCCATGGTATGGGCGACCTTGGCCTTCGGGCACTCCAGACCGATATTCCTCATCGCCTTATCGAACAGGTCTCGATCCTCGGCCTTGTTGATGGCGTCCGCGTCGGCGCCGATCATCTCCACACCGTACTTGGTCAGCACACCATGCTTTTCGAGATTCAGCGCACAGTTCAGCGCGGTCTGGCCGCCCATGGTGGGCAAAATGGCGTCGGGCCGCTCGGCCTCGATGATCTTTTCCACCACCTGCCAGGTGATCGGCTCGATGTAGGTGGCATCTGCCATCACAGGATCGGTCATGATGGTGGCCGGATTGGAGTTGACCAGAATGACCCGGTAGCCTTCCTCGCGCAGGGCCTTGCAGGCCTGGGCGCCGGAATAGTCGAACTCGCAGGCTTGCCCGATGACGATGGGGCCGGCGCCGATGATCAGAATGCTTTGTATGTCGGTACGTTTGGGCATGACGGTTCCCACTGAATAAGGTGACTAGCGATGGTGCGAGCAGGTTCGATGGGATTATCGACGCGCGCTCAGCATGGCAACGAAACGATCGAATAGCGGTGCCATATCTCGCGGCCCAGGACTCGCCTCCGGGTGCCCCTGGAAACTGAAGGCCGGGCAGTCGGTGCGCTCGATACCCTGCAGGGTACCGTCGAACAGCGAACGATGGGTGGTGCGCAATGTGGGCGGCAGGCTGGTTTCATCGACGGCAAAGCCATGATTCTGGCTGGTGATCATCACCTGACCGCTGTCGAGATCCTGTACCGGATGGTTGGCACCATGATGACCGTGGTTCATCTTCACCGTACGTCCCCCGGAGGCTAGCGCCAACAACTGATGCCCCAGGCAGATGCCGAACAGTGGAATGCCGCTCTCGAGCATTTCACGAATCGCCGTGATGGCGTAGTCGCAGGGCTCCGGATCACCGGGACCGTTGGAGAGAAAGATGCCATCCGGTCGCAGCGCCAGGACCTCGGCAGCCGATGTTTGCGCCGGCACCACCGTCAGGCGGCAGCCGCGCGATACCAGCAGACGCAGGATATTGTGCTTGATGCCGTAATCGAAGGCGACGACATGATAGAAGGAATCGCTTGTCGCAGCCTCCGCATACCCCTTGCCCAGCGTCCAGTCGCCTTGGCTCCACTCATAGGACGCTTCACAAGAGACGACCTTGGCCAGATCCATGCCGGCCAGGCCCGGGAATGCGCGGGCCGCTGCAAGAGCTCGCTCGACCGCATCGTCGCCCTCGGCATCTGGCCCGGCCAGGATGGCGCCGTTTTGAGCGCCCTTGTCGCGCAGGATGCGAGTCAGGCGACGGGTATCGATATCGGCGATTCCCAGCACACCATGTTCTCGCAGATAGTCGTCCAGGCGCTGCTGGCTACGAAAGTTGCTGGCCATCAAGGGTAAGTCACGAATCACCAGCCCGGCGGCACGAATGTGATCGGACTCGACATCCTCGCGATTCACACCGGTATTGCCGATATGGGGATAGGTCAGGGTAACGATCTGGCGGGTGTAGGAAGGGTCGGTGAGGATCTCCTGATAACCGGTCATGGCGGTATTGAACACCACCTCACCCGTGGCTTGCCCATCGGCGCCAATGGCGCTGCCATGAAATACGCTGCCATCTTCCAGGGCCAGTATCGCGGGTCTGTTCAACGCAACGTCCTCCACTTTATTTGATCCCGTTGGGCCTTTGGCCAGGGCCTCGCCAAGGCATTCAGGTCGTAAAAAAGCGGGACGAAACCCGATGCAGACTGGTTTCATCCCGCTTGATTGTATTCGCTCGGCACCATGGCCCTATTAACTCCTCAAAAGCCGGCTCCTCAAAAGCGCTGCCGACTCCCGGTTGTCCGGCCAAATTGGCGAAATACTACAGGATTCAGCGGGTGGGTACTACCCTCCTCCCTCAGCGAACTCTTCTGTCACGTCAAACCCAGCACATCCTGCATGTCGTAGCGCCCTGCCGGCTGTTCGCTCACCCAGCGCGCCGCGCGCACCGCCCCCTTGGCGAAGGTCATGCGGCTCGACGCCTTGTGGGTAATCTCGATGCGCTCGCCCTCGGTGGCGAACAGCACCGTGTGCTCACCGACAATATCCCCGGCGCGCACCGTGGCAAAGCCGATCTCCTTATCAGAACGAGGACCACACTGGCCGACGCGCTCGAAGACACCGTGCTCCTTGAGGTTACGGTTCAGGGAGTCGGCGACCACCTCGCCCATCTTCAGAGCGGTACCGGAGGGCGCATCGACCTTGTGGCGATGGTGCGCCTCGATCACCTCGATATCATAGCCTTCATCACCCAGCGCCTGGGCCGCAGTTTTCAGGAGCTTGAGAGTCAGGTTCACCCCGACACTCATGTTGGGGGCAAACACCAGGGGCACCCGATCGCAATGACCGTCCAGTTCGATCAGCTCGTCGTCGCCAAGGCCGGTGGTGCCGATCACCATGCGTTTACCATGCTCGGCACAGAACGCCAGATTGTCGAGGGTAACGCGAGGCGTGGTAAAATCGATCAGCACGTCGAACTCATCCACCACGCTTGTCAGTGAGTCCACGGCCTGGATGCCTAGTTTACCCAATCCAGCCAGCTCGCCGACATCCGCCTCCTTCAGCGAGCTTCCCGGCGCGACGATTCCGGCGGCAAGCCGAGCCTGAGCATCCTGTTCCACGGCGGCGACCAGGGTACGACCCATACGGCCGGCCACGCCGACGATGGCGATGCGGGGTGTGTTGGAAGACATGCGCGCTCCTGCTTGATGATCGACATTGGCGCCAGCATAGCAAAGCGCTTCAGATTCGTCTGTTATGCAGCCGGCACGACAATGGCGTAGGCTTTTGAAAGGAACCCATGTCGCCAAGGAGAGCTCATGTTCCGCCTGCTGATCGTACCGAGCCTGTTCATCTGTCTGGCATTGGCCAGTGGTTGCGCCCGGGAAGCGCGTCAAACTCGGTTGATGACAGAAAACACCACCAATGTCCCGGATAACCTCACCTGGTGTGGCACGCTAAGATTACCCGGAAAATGGCAGGACGACTCACCCGTGGGTGGGCTTTCCGACTTGGCCTGGGACGAAGATGAATCTCTGCTTTACATGATTTCGGATCGTGGCTGGCTGCATCGGGTACGGCTGCGTTTCTCGGCCGGCGAACTGATCGGGCTCGACCCCCTCAAGACTTACGTGCTGCGCGACCGGCAAGGACGGGCGTTGAACGAGGATGCAGCCGATGCGGAATCCATGATCGCAGAGCGCGGCGACAATGGCGTTCGCGGCGATACCATGCTGTTGATCGGCTTCGAACGCGACCATCGCTTTCAGCGCTTCTATCCCAATGGCAAGTCCGTGGGCAAGCCACTCAAGCCCAAGGGGCTGCGCGATGCCAGATCTGACACCGGCGCCGAAGCCATGGGTCACCACCCTCGCGAGGGAGTGATCGTTGGGCTGGAACGTGCGCCTACCGGCACCCGCGACGGCACCACTCGGCTATTCTCCCTGGATACCGGCGCCGAGTGGACGTATCCGCTACTCGAGCCAATCGGCAATGCCCTCACCGCCCTTGAAACCTACGGCAACGATCTCTTGGCCCTGGAGCGCGCCTTCGCGCCACCGGCGCCGTTGGTCATCAGCCTGCGTCGCGTACAACTGGGCAGCAATGCCCAGATCGAAGTGAACACCCTGGCACAGCTTTCCAGCGGTGATGGCTGGCGGCTGGACAACTTCGAAGGGCTGACCCACCTTGGCGGCAATCGCTATCTCATGGTCAGTGACGACAACTTCCGCCTAGTGCAGGAAACGCTACTGAGCTGTTTCGAGCTGCCTTCCCCCGAGGATGATTGACGCCCTGTATCAATTGAAGCGATCGGCGCGAAACGGCTGCATATCGACCAGAGGCGTCTCATCGTCCATCATCTCCCCCAGTAGACGCCCAGTGGTCGGCCCCAGGGTAAAACCCTGATGGCCGTGACCGAAAGCGAACCACAGCCCAGAGTGGTTCGGCGCGGGCCCGATGACCGGCTTCATGTCCGGCATGCAGGGGCGCGCTCCTTTCCAGGGTGCATCATCCAATCGCTCACCCAAGGGAAATATCTTACGGGCCTCGGCCTCCGCATCCTTTAGCTGGCCCGAATGCGGCGGTGCTTCCAGAATGTCCATTTCCGCACCAGTGGTCAGGCGAATACCAGCGCGCATCGGCGTCAACAGATACCCGGTTTCAAAGTCCATCAGCCAGTGATTGAGCTTGGCATCATCGCGCACGGTATAGTGCATATGGTAACCACGCATGGGGAACAGCGGCAGCCGATAATCCAGCTGTTGCAGCCATTTGGCCGACCAGGGCCCCATCGCTACCACCAGCTCTTCCGCTTCCAGATTGCCCTTGCTGGTTGCCAGGTTCCAACTGGCACCGGTCTGGGAAAAGCTTTTCGCCTCGGCCTGTTCGATGCGCCCGCCCAGCGCCTCAAACGCCTGGGCATAGGCCTGTACCAAGGCACCGGGATCGATCACCGACCAGGCGTTGGTCCAATGAATGGCTCCAGCCAGCGCATTGGAAACAAAGGGCTCCTCGGCCTTGAGCACCGTCTGATCGAGCGTCTGGAACTCTACCCCAAACCGCTCTCTCATCTCGCTGGCAACCGCCTGCTGCTCATCCAACACCTGGCGCGTACGAAATCCTTCGAACCAGCCGTCCTTTTTGATCAGTGCTTCGGCCCCGGCCGCCTCGATCATCTTGGCGTGCTCGTCGGTGCAGTGCATGATCAAGGACGCATATTCCGGCACGATACGCGCATAACTGCTGGGCGCGGAATAACGCCAGTACTGCATCAGCGGCCCGGCAGCAGCCAGCATGCCGCGCAGACGGTAACGAATATCGATGCTGCGGTTAGGAAGCAAACGCCACAGACTCGGCAGATCTCGAGGGAAAGGATGGGGCTGTACCGCTTCGCGCTGTATCAAGCCGGCATTGCCGAAGGAAGTTTCTTGCCCCGGTGCCTTGCGATCCACCAGCACCACCGAGCGTCCCCGCTTGGCCAGATGATAAGCGATGCAGACACCGACCATGCCGGCACCTAGAACAATGGTCTCGCGTGACATTCCCGACCTCTCTTGAGTAGCGATCTACCCGAGCGTTAGCTCGGATGGCAATAAATAGCCTACAGTCTAAGGCATGTAACATGACGCTCGCCAAGCATAGTACGCCTTGCTCATCCCCCATGCCGTTTTGGAGCCACCATTTAGGCCTGGTGAGCGGCTACAGCAGCGTTATCACAACAATGACAAGGAGTATTCCATGGAAGCCTTGATCGCCCTGGTACCGCCGTTGACCGCGGTGGTATTCGCGCTAGTGACGCGGCGTGTCAATCTGTCGCTATTCTTGAGCATCTGGATCGGCGGCTGGTTCGTCACCGGCAACCCGATAGCGGCCATCGGCCAGACCTTTACCTGGTTCGCCGAGGTCATGACCGATGAATGGAATGCCCGCTTTCTGGTATTGACCTCGCTGCTCGGTGCCGGCGCTGCCTTCATGTTCAAGATTGGCGGTTCTCATGCCGTCGCTCGCTGGCTGGGTAATCGAGTCTCGACATCCAGGGGCTCGCTGCTTCTGACCTGGGCGCTGGGCATCCTCATCTTCTTCAACGACTACGTGAATTCGGTAATCGTGGGTAACGCGTCCCGCGATCTCACCGCGCGCCAGAAAGTCTCCCGGGAAAAGTTGGCCTGGGTGCTGGATTCCACCTCATCGCCCATGGCGACCCTGGGCCCTATATCCGACTGGATCGGGTACCAGGTCTCGCTGATCGCCGCGGCCTTCGTATCGTTGAGCCTGACGACGGAGAAGCCTTATTGGGTCTTCTTGCAATCCATCCCGTGGAATTTCTACGCCTTGTTATGCCTGGCCTCGGTGCCGATGATCATCTTGATGGGTGATTTCGGTCCCATGCGCAAGGCAGAACGGCGTGCCCAGGAAAGCGGTGAGCTGGTAGCGCCCGGTGACACGCCACTGTTGAGCGTCGAGGGAGAGCTCGGCGAACCGCATACCCAGGACGGCCATTTATGGCACTTCCTGCTGCCGCTGGTGGTATTGATCGGGGTGAGCGGCTGGGCACTCTGGTATACCGGAGGCGGCATGGAAGAAGGCAAACCGTTGATGGACGCCATCGCCGACACCGATGTGGCCGTTGCCCTGACCTGGGCCGCTTTTGCCATGACCATGACGGGACTGGGCATCGCCCTATGGCAACGCATGTCGCTGGAAGAATGCGAAAACACCCTGCTGGCGGGTTTTCGCATCATGCTTCCGGCCCTGGTGATCATCATTCTCGCCTGGACCATCGGTACCGTCACCGACGCCATGAACGCCGGCGAGCACATCGTCGAAGCCACTCGCGACTGGCTATCCCCGGCGCTATTGCCGATCCTCATCTTTGCCATCGCCATGGTGATCTCGTTCGCCACCGGTAGCTCCTGGGGCACCATGGCCATCCTCACCCCGGTAGGCGTACCGCTGGCCTATACCATGGGCGATATGACAATGGTACAGATCGTCATCGGCGCGATTTTCTCCGGTGCCATTTTTGGCGATCATTGCTCGCCCATCTCGGATACCACGGTCATGTCGTCGATCTTTGCCGGCTCCGACCATATCGCTCACGTGCGCACGCAAATCCCCTATGCCATCGTTCCCGCATCCATTGCGGCCACGCTGTACTGCCTGACGCTGGTGCTCGACTCACCTTTTCTGTTGCTGGGAATCGGGTTGATCGTGCAAGCGGCATTGATCTGGGGCCTGACGCGCTGGCGAGGCAAACAGACGCAGCATCAATACGCCAACCACGACGCATGATCAAAAAGCCTCACCGTTCGGAAAACGGTGAGGCTTTGATCGTTCGAGGGTGGTCGTGTTCTACGACTTCATGTCCTCAAAGAAGCGCTTCACGCCATCGAACCAGCCATCCTTCTTCGGCGAATGGTGGTTGCTATTGCCCAGACTATCCTGGAATTGGCGCAGCAGGTCCTTCTGATGCTCGGTCAGATGCACGGGGGTCTCGAGCACCACCTTGCACAGCAAATCACCTGGCGGTCCGCCACGCACCGGCTTGACTCCCTTGCCACGCAGCCGGAACAGCTTGCCGGTCTGGGTCTCGGCGGGAATCTTGAGCTTGACCCGGCCTTCCAGGGTCGGCACTTCCACCTCGCCGCCCAGCGCCGCATCGATGAAGTTGATCGGCATCTCGCAATGCAGATGACGGCCATCGCGTTCGAAGATCGGGTGCGGCTTGATGGCGACCTGAACATAAAGATCGCCCGGAGGGCCACCGTTCATGCCGCTTTCACCTTCGTTATTGAGACGGATGCGATCGCCGGTATCCACACCGGAAGGAATCTTCACCGACAGCGTACGGGTCTCGCGTACCCGGCCTTCGCCATGGCATTCGCGGCACGGCACCTTGATCGACTCACCGCCACCATGACAGGTCGGGCAAGTCTGCTGCACGGCGAAGAAGCCTTGCTGCATACGCACCTGGCCCATGCCATGACAGGTCGGGCAGGTTTCCTTGCTGGAGCCCGGCTCGGCACCACCGCCGTCACAGTGTCCACAGGGGACATGTCGCGGCACGCGAATGTCCACGGTGGTGCCGGCGACGGCGTCCTCGAGATCGAGCTCGAGATTGTAGCGTAGATCGGAACCCCGCTGCGGTGCATTGGGATTACGTCGTCCACCTCCACCGCCGAAGATGTCGCCAAAGACATCACCAAAGATGTCGCTGAAGCCACCGGCTCCGGCGCCGCCGAAACCACCGCCACCGAAGCCGCCGGCCTGGCCGTCGACACCGGCATGACCGAACTGATCATAAGCTGCACGCTTCTCGTCGTCGGCGAGGACTTCATAGGCCTCGGACACCTCGCGGAACTTCTCTGCCGCGGAGCCGTCATCCGGATTACGATCCGGATGGTACTTCTGGGCCAAGCGCCGATACGCCTTCTTGATCTCTTTCTGATCGGCTTCGCGCTTGATACCCAGCACTTCGTAGTAGTCACGCTTGGACATGGATCCGTCCGCCTCCGTGTCGAATCGACGGAAACGACAACGCGGGAGTCATGCCCCCGCGCCGCCGCCGTCCGTGTCAGACGTCGTGGTTACTGTTTCTTCTGGTCGTCGTTGACTTCTTCATACTCGGCGTCAACCACATCGTCTTCCTGCTTGGTGCCCGCGGCCTGTTCGTCGCCACCTTGAGCGGTCTCGGCCTGCTCGGCGTACATCTTCTGGGCCAGGCTGCCAGAGGCTTCTGTCAGCGCATCCAGCTTGGTCTGGATGGCCTGCTGATCATCGCCCTTGAGCGCTTCTTCCAGCTCGGAGATGGCAGTCTCGATCTTCTGCTTATCCTCGTCGGTAGCCTTGTCACCGGCCTCGTCGAGGGTCTTGCGCGCCGCATGGATCATGCCATCCGCCTGGTTGCGCAACTGCACCAGCTCCTCGAACTTCTTGTCCTCATCGGCATGCGCCTCGGCATCCTGGACCATCTGTTCGATCTCTTCGTCGGTCAGGCCGCTGGAGGCCTTGATGACGATGGACTGCTCCTTGCCGGTGGCCTTGTCCTTGGCGGACACATTGAGGATGCCGTTGGCGTCGAGATCGAAGGCGACCTCGATCTGCGGCACCCCGCGCGGCGCCGGCGGAATGTCGGCAAGATCGAAGCGACCCAGCGACTTGTTCTGCCCGGACTGCTTGCGTTCGCCCTGCAGTACGTGAATGGTCACGGCCGTCTGATTGTCATCCGCGGTCGAGAAGGTCTGGGTCTTCTTGGTCGGGATGGTAGTGTTCTTCTCGATCAGCGGCGTCATCACGCCACCCAGGGTTTCGATACCCAACGTCAGCGGGGTGACGTCGAGCAGCAGCACATCCTTGACGTCGCCACCCAGCACACCGCCCTGAATAGCGGCACCCACGGCCACGGCTTCATCCGGGTTAACATCCTTGCGCGCTTCCTTGCCGAAGAACTCGGCCACCTTGGACTGCACCATCGGCATGCGCGTCTGGCCACCGACCAGGATGACGTCATCGATGTCGGAGTTGGAAAGACCGGCATCGGCCAGGGCGGTCTTGCACGGCCCCAACGAGCGCTTGACCAGATCCTCGACCAGCGCCTCGAGCTTGGCGCGCGTGATCTTGACGTTCAGGTGCTTGGGACCGGTGTTGTCCGCCGTGATGTAGGGCAGGTTGACGTCGGTCTGCTGGGCGCTGGACAGCTCGATCTTGGCCTTCTCGGCGGCTTCCTTGAGGCGCTGCATGGCCAGGTTGTCACCGGACAGGTCGATGCCGCTGTCGGACTTGAACTGATCCACCAGATAGTTGATCAGCATGAGATCGAAGTCTTCACCACCCAGGAAGGTATCGCCATTGGTGGCCAACACCTCGAACTGGGTTTCGCCATCGACGTCGGCGACTTCGATAATGGAGATATCGAAGGTACCACCGCCCAAGTCGTAGACGGCGATGGTCTTGTCGCCGCGAGACTTGTCCATGCCGTAGGCCAGCGCCGCTGCCGTCGGTTCGTTGATGATACGCTTGACCTCGAGACCGGCGATGCGACCGGCATCCTTGGTGGCCTGGCGCTGAGAGTCATTGAAGTAGGCCGGCACGGTGATGACTGCCTCGGTGACGGTTTCACCCAGGTAATCCTCGGCGGTCTTCTTCATTTTCTTGAGCACTTCCGCGCTGACCTGCGGCGGTGCCATCTTCTTGCCCTTGACCTCGACCCAGGCATCGCCGTTGTCGGCGCTGGCGATGGTGTAGGGCACCATCTTGATGTCCTTTTGCACGACATCGTCCTGGAAACGACGGCCGATCAGGCGCTTGATAGCATACAGCGTGTTCGTCGGGTTAGTGACTGCCTGACGCTTGGCCGCCTGGCCTACCAGCGTCTCCCCATCGTCGGTGTAGGCGATGATGGAGGGTGTGGTGCGCGCACCTTCAGCGTTTTCAATAACCTTAGGCTTGTCACCGTCCAGTACGGCAACACAGGAGTTAGTCGTCCCAAGATCGATACCAATTATGCGTCCCATATCAATACCTCTAAAAATCGTTGCTTGACTATTTATGGCTTGTGGCGATCTGTAATGTCTTGCCAACCTGCTTTGTCGTCTATCTGGGGGGCTCGAACGCACCTTTCAAGGGGCAAGATCGTATTGATCGTCAAATCATTTATTTCACGGGCTTGCTGACCACCACCATGGCTGGACGGACCAAGCGCCCATTGAGCACATAGCCTTTCTGGATCACCTCCATTACGGTGTTGGGCTCAAGATCACCGTTGGGTACCATGGTCATGGCCTCGTGATACTGCGGATCGAAAGGCTCGCCCTGCGGATCGACGGCCTCGACGCCGAACTTGGCCAGAACATCGAGCTGTAGCTTCAGCGTCATCGAGACTCCTTCCCGGTGCGCCTCGCTGGCATCGTCACCCATGGCCTCGAGTGCCTTTTCAAGGCTGTCGACCACCGGCAGCAGTTCCTTGACGAACTTTTCCAGCGCGAACTTGCGTGCCTTATCCACGTCCTGCTCGGCACGGCGACGCACATTCTGAGACTCCGCCGCGGCTCGCATTGCCTGATCCTTGGCCTCGGCGAGGGATTGTTCGAGTTCCTCAACCCTTGCCGCCAAGGCATCGGCCTCGGGGTCCTCGATGAACTCGGCGCCACTCAGCGTTTCCTCTTCCGCCAGAACCTCCTCGCCGGCATCGGCATCATCGAGTTGTCCTTCGATGGGATCGTCCTGCGGCTCGGCATCCCGCTCGGCACGTTGCATTTCCTCATCGATTGGCGTCTGTGGATCTTTGGCCATGTCGCTCTCCTGACATCACTGAACGGCCCCTCGGCCGTAAGGGTGGATGATTTGCACCCTATATGGGGGTAACACAGGCAATCTCAAGGCATGACGTTGCGTTGGAATCCTGCGTTGACAACGAAGGATTGAAGAAAGGATAACGGATACTGTATAAACACACAGATATCACCTGAGCGCGTTCTCGCCCATTTCACGGAGGTGACCATGCTCGTACAGCTTGCAATCCGCGATTTTGCCATTGTCGAGCGTCTCGATCTCGATCTGCACGACGGCATGACCGCCATCACCGGCGAAACCGGCGCCGGGAAATCGATCCTGCTCGGCGCACTGGGGCTGTGTCTGGGAGAGCGTGCCGATGCGTGCAGCGTGCGTCATGGCACCAAACGCGCCGATCTCAGTGCACGTTTCGATATTGACAGACTGCCCGCCGCCAAGGCCTGGCTTGAAGCGCGGGAACTACCTGCAGACGACTGTCTGCTGCGCCGGGCTCTTGCCGCCAATGGTCGTTCCAAGGCCTGGATCAACGGCCAGCCCTGCACGGTGGGGGATCTCAAGTCCCTGGGCGAACATCTGATCGAGATTCATGGTCAGCATGCCCACCAGGCCCTACTGCAGGAAGAGACTCACCTGCGCCTGCTCGATGATTTCGCCAACCAAGGTGAAGCCGTTGCCGAGCTCGGCGCCATCTTCCGTCATTGGCAAGAATTGAGGCGCCGGTTAAAGCGCCTGGCCGACAGTGGCGACGAGATTCAGGCTCGTCGCCAGCTGCTGCGCTACCAGGTCGAGGAGCTGGATCAACTGGCACTTGCCGAGGATGAACTCGGGACCCTGGAACAGGAGCAGGCAGTTCTGGCCCACGCCGAGGAGACCCTGCGCGAAACCCGGCTCGCCGTAGACTGCTGCGATCACGACGAAGGTGGCGCATTGACGCTACTTCATCAGGCTCTGGCACGCATTGAAGGCTTACCAGGCGCGGAGCACGGGCCATTGGCCGAGGCTCGCAGCATGCTCAACGATGCACAGATCCAGATCGAAGAGGCCGCTCGAGAACTGCACCACTTCATCGATCATACCGAACTCGATCCCGAGCGCCTGGCCCAGGTCGAAACGCGTCTCGGAGAAGTGCACCGCATCGCACGCAAGCACCATGTCATGCCCGAGGAGTTGGTCGAACTGCAGCAGCGTCTGCGCAGCGAACTCGATTCCCTGGAAGGCAACGAGCATGACCTAGACGCCTTGACCACCGAGATCGAAGCCAACCGGGATGCCTATCGCTCCAAGGCCCGGGCCATCAGTGAAAAACGGCGTCAGGCAGCCATCGCCTTCGGCAAGGAAGTTCAGGATCAACTGGGCTTTTTGGCCATGGGCAAAGCACATTTCGACATCGACGTAACGTCCCACGACACACCACAGCCCAGCGGCCTGGATACGGTACGCTTCTTGATCAGCGCCAACCCCGGCCAGCCGGCCCGACCGTTGTCCAAGGTCGCCTCCGGCGGGGAGCTGTCGCGCATCAGCCTGGCGATACAGGTAGTCGCTGCCAGCCATAGCACCATCGCGACACTGGTCTTTGACGAAGTGGATGTAGGGGTGTCTGGCGCGACCGCCGAGATCGTGGGTCAGCTCTTGCGCCGCTTAGGCCAGTCCGGTCAGGTCATGACCGTGACCCATCTTCCTCAGGTGGCCGCTCAGGCGCATCAACATCTGCATATCGAGAAACAAGCCACGGAGGACATGACTCTGACGCAGATGGCCACCCTCGACGAGGCGGGTCGTGTCAAGGAACTGGCGCGTATGCTGGGGGGCGTGCATCTCTCGGATCGTACTCTGGCCCATGCCCGGGAAATGCTGGACGCCAGTCAGCACGCTCACCATTGATGCCCGCAAAATTGATACCCACAAACTGAAACGCCAGCCCCGGTCGGGACTGGCGTTTCGATATTCGAGGCGAAAAATAACAAGAAACTATTCAGGACCGTAACGAGCGAAGGCAAGACAAGGCAAAATTTGCCGGAGAAACAGAGTTTACTGGTGTAAATGAGCGTTCAGAGTCAAATTTCAACGCTGTATTGCCAAGCGCAGTAGATCATGGAGAGTTTCTAAGACTTCTTGATACCTTCCTGGCGCGTGGCTCTCGACCCCTTGGGACGCACATAGAGCACCAGAGCATGATCAACGAGTTCATAGCCATGCTCATCGACGATTTCCTGCTGACGCCGCTCGATCTGCTCATCGAAGAACTCGATGATTTGACCACTTTCCAGGCAGACCATGTGGTCATGGTGTTCATCATGAGACATTTCGAAGACCGCATGCCCACCATCGAAGTTGTGGCGCACCACCAACCCGGCGGACTCGAACTGCGTCAGCACGCGATAGACGGTCGCCAGACCCACGTCTTCACCGGCATCCAGCAACGCCTTGTATACATCTTCGGCGCTAAGGTGGTCACCCGGGGAACTCTCGAGGATTTGCAGGATCTTGACACGAGGCAACGTGACCTTGAGTCCTGCCCTGCGTAGTTCGTGGTTCTGGTCGGCCATGATAGCTCTTCGCAGTGTAGTGATGTGTCGGGTATGATCGGCCCAAGAAACGATAGTGAAGAATGGAACCAAATGCAAAACCTTATCAAAATAGTCGCCTTTTCCACGGCCCTCGCTCTGATGAGTGGCTGCAACTACTTCAGTGTCTACAAACGCGATTTGCCTCAGGGCAATCTATTCACCCAGGACATGGTTCAGCAACTCGAGCCTGGCATGACCCGCGAACAGGTCGTCTATGTCATGGGTATGCCGCTTCTACGAACACCCTTTGACCAGAATCAATGGGAGTACGTGTCCCGCCTGGATGAGGCCTATGCCGGCGTAAAGCAGCGCCGAGTGACGCTGACCTTCGCCAATGATCGCTTGGTGGACATCAAAACATCAGGGGATATGAACGCGGACATGGAGATGTCGCCGGATCTCGATCCAGGGCCAGGAGCCGAGCCTGCCGGTGCCGAACCGCTACCCAACATGTCACCGACAACCGATCCGGGCGAAGAGCCCGGTAGACGAGGAGAGCGAATCTAGCTTTTCCTCATCGTGTTGAGCCAGAGGCGTGTCGTGTCGCACGCTTCATTCGAGCCTGTTTGGGGTCGATGCGTAACGGCCGGTAAATTTCGATGCGATCACCGGCCCGCAGCACATACCGGCCGGGGTCACGTAACCGTTTGCCGAAAACGCCCAACGCGCCCTGGCTGAATGTCTCTTGAGGCAGTGCAGGAAAATACTGTTCCATTTGCGCCTGTGTTACCGCTTCCCGAGCGGTGGTGCCGTGTGGAACGGCAAGGGTAACGATCTTTTGGTATTCAGGAAGGGCGAAAGCCACCTCCACGGTTAGCGTCTCGCTGCAGCCAGGAACACTGGAGGCGGAGCCATCATCGGCCATAGACGACATCGGCACGTCGGGTAAAGGCTTCGACCTGCTGTTTGGCCATCTGACTGAAAAGCTTGCCGAACGCCATCCCCAATAAGCGATTGGAGAACTCGAAGCTCATCTCGAGACTGACCTTGCAGGCCTGTTGCCCCATGGGCACGAACAGCCAGCGCCCGCGTAGATGCTTGAACGGGCCATTGACCAAAGAGAGCTCGATGCGCTCCGGCTCGTAGAGATCGTTGCGCGTGGTAAAACTCTGCTCAACACCGGCCTTGCCCAGTGTCAGCTCACCGATGAGATGATTCTCGTCATGTTCGATCAAACGTGCACGACGACAGCCGGGCAAGAATTCAGGATAGCGTTCGAAATCATTGACCAGATCGAACATGGCCTTTGGGGAATGCCGCACCAGAGCAGATCGATTGACCGTAGGCATATACCTCTCCGCTGACGTCACTATGCTAGAGCATTTTATTCGTATGCCCGATTCATATGACTGCGTAATGCAAACTTTTACATACTATTGAGAACGCACGCCAAGGCGTACCATGACGATTATCACGCCAACACCTTGAATGGTATCACGCTTTGCCCCATATCGAAGGACTGGCGGACACGGCATATTGACGACACGAGGATTCATGGCCACGAAAAAAGCCAAAAAGGCAGGCAGCAATGTCATCGCGCTGAACAAGAAGGCTCGATTCGAATATCATATCGAAGAAACCTTCGAGGCAGGATTGGCGCTGGCTGGCTGGGAAGTCAAGAGCATGCGTGCCGGCAAGGCGCAGCTCACCGACACCTATATCCTGATCAAGGAGGGTGAGGCCTGGTTGCTCGGTAGCCACATCATGCCGCTCAACACCGCCAGCACTCATGTGGTCGCCGATCCCACTCGCACCCGCAAATTGCTGTTGCATCGCAAGGAGATTGCCCGGATCTTCTCGCGCACCCAGGACAAGGGCCACACTTGCGTACCGCTCAAGCTGTACTGGAAGAAGAATCTGATCAAGTGCGAACTGGCCCTGGTCACCGGCAAGAAGCTGCACGACAAGCGTGCCACCGAGAAGGCAAGAGACTGGGATCGCCAGAAAGCCCGCATCATGCGGGAAAACAAGTAGGTGCCGAGGCTTGAACTAGCCTCATACCGTCTCCATCTGTTAAGATAGTAACGTACTTGGGGGCGACATGGCTTCGACGCCGATGACAACCTCCTAGGTGCATGCCGAGAGCGTGATGTATCTCGTAAATCCAACATCACGACTAAATAGTCGCAAACGACGAAAACTATGCTCAAGGTGCACTGGCAGCGTAAAAACTGCTAGTTGTTAGCCTGGCCCCAAGGCGATGTGCCTGTTCATGGCTGAGGGGATACGAGCTAAAGCTGACAGGATCGCGATTGGCGGCGTCTTCACGTCAATCGCTAAACTAAAGAAGAATCGCGCTGTGGAATCCTGCCCGTCGGAGTCCACAGCGCTAAAACAAAAGACGGACCTAAGCATGTAGAGCCGAAGAGCGAGTATCGGCGGACGGGGGTTCAATTCCCCCCGCCTCCACCAAACAGCTATACGAATCAAGCACCTACGGGTGCTTTTTTCGTTTCAGAGGGCATGATTTGGCCTGTTTTTGGCATAGTATGGTCAGCTTTTGACACTTCAGAAGGTCGGCAATGCTCAAGCACAGGCAATTGTGCTTGTATCACTACCCCCAATCCCAATAGGGATGAGCGCCGAAACGCAAGGATAACAAGTCGACCAACATACTTACCTTGGTGGACAGATGCCGATGGCGGGGATACAGCGCGCTCAGCGTGATGTCGGATGGCGGATAGTCGACGAGAAGCGTGCGTAGTTGCCCGCTCTGTAGAGCCTCGCCGGCAATAAAGGTCGGCAGCATGGCGATGCCCTGATGATTTATTGCGGCGTCACGCAAAGGCTCGGCGTTGTTTGCCCACATGACGCAATTGATCGCATAGCTTTGCTCCCCCTCTGGCCCTCGTAAACGCCACCTGCTGCCGGAATCTAGATAGCCATAGTGCAAACAGCGGTGCGTGTTGAGTTCGGTGGGCACCGGTGGCTCCCCCCAGCGTTGCAGATAGCCCGGCGATGCACACAGCACGCGCCGGGCCACCACCAGCTCCCGGGTCACGAGACTGGTAGTCGCCTGCGGGGTTCCGATACGCAACGTTACATCAAAACCTTCTTCGATCGGGTCGATAACACGGTCATTGAGCACCAGCTCGACATGGACCTTGGGGTATAGAGCCATGTATTCGGCTATTACCCGGGATAGATGGTGGGTGCCGAATGACATGGGGGCATTGACACGCAGATTGCCGGCTGGCTCGCCCTGCAGCGATGTGACGGATGAAATTGCATCATCCAGATCACTCAGGATTTGCCGGCAACGGTTGTAAAACGCCATCCCGGTATCCGTTGGCGTGACCTGCCGCGTGCTGCGCCGTAGCAGTTGGATGCCGAGTTCTTGCTCGAGGTTGATGACCGCCTTGTTGACTACCGACCGCGACAGGTTCATCTCGCGCGCTGCGGCAGCAAAACCGCCGGCCTCCACAACCCGCGTGAACGCGCGGATACCCGCGAAACGATCCATCTCAACCTCCGATTGTCGCGATAAAAATGACAGTATGTCATGTGCCAGCGCTATTGTGTCCGTTTTAGATCGGATGCACGATATCGTCACTAACTAGTGAACGAGGAAATGGAAAGCGCACGGTATTCTTCGGTGAACTATCTTCCGTAATGATCCCTCACCCAACCAGAAACCCAGGAGATGTTTGATGTCCTTTACCTATAACCGACTCGACAAAGACAACGTGGCCGTGTTGATGGTCGACCACCAGGCCGGCCTTCTATCGCTGGTACGCGACTACAACATGGACGAATTCAAGAACAACGTCCTGGCGGTTGCCGATATCGCCAAGTTCTTCAACCTTCCCACCATCCTGACCACCAGTTTCGAAGACGGTCCCAACGGACCGATCGTTCCCGAACTCAAAGAGACCTTTCCCGACGCGCCCTTGATCGCGCGGCCCGGCCAGATCAACGCCTGGGACAACGAAGAGTTCGTTCAGGCGGTCAAGGATACGGGCAAGAAGCAGTTGCTCATCGCCGGCGTCGTCACCGATGTGTGCGTCGCTTTCCCGGCGCTGTCGGCCTTGGAAGAAGGCTATGAAGTGTTTGCGATCACCGACGCTTCCGGCACCTTCAATCCCGCCGTGCGAGATGCCGCCTGGAACCGCATGTCTCAGGCCGGCGTGCAATTGATGAACTGGTTTGCGGTCGGCTGCGAATTGCACCGCGACTGGCGCAACGATATCGAAGGCTTCGGCGGCATTCTGGCCAATCACCTGCCGGCCTACGCCAATCTGATCCAGAGCCGGACCGCGGCCGAGAACGGCTAACGACGTAGTTACATCAGCCTTCGTCCGGTATGTGCCGAGTCTCGTATGGCACAAGCATGCGGCTGACATCGCATACCGGGCACTGTCGGTCCTGGTTCGGCGGTCAGCTTTCGGACTCGCTATCCTATGGACGTTGGTCATTCACTTAAAAAGATGGGCCTATCCAGGACACCGATACCATGAGTAATACAGAATCAAATCCTGCGCTGTTCGAGTCGTATGAGTGCCCCATTGTTGATGGTCATCGGCTTATTCAGCATCTTTCGTCGCGTACCGCCGAGGTAGGCGGCATTCCCATCAACCGGATCCTGCCCCAGCGCGGGCGTCGCATGATCGGGGCGTGGTGCTTTCTGGACCACGCAGGCCCTGCCGTATTTTCCGTGGATAGCCAGGGCATGCGCGTCGGCCCGCATCCGCATACCGGCCTGCAGACTTTCACCTGGATGCTGGCCGGCGACATCCTGCATCGCGACAGCCTGGGGAGCGAACAGGTGATTCGCCCTGGCGAGGTCAATTTGATGACCGCCGGCCGTGGTATAGCGCACACCGAAGAATCACTCCCGAGTGAATCCCAGTTGCACGCGGCCCAGCTATGGATCGCGCTGCCCTACGCCCACCGGCATACCGAGCCGCGGTTCGATCACTATCCCGACCTGCCGCGTTGGCAGGAACAGGGTGTCGATATTACGCTGCTCACCGGCGTGCTCAACGGCCATGAAGCGCCCACTCTCACATTCTCGCCGCTAGTGGGGGCGGATATGCTCGCCGACGCCGCGACCACCGTTCACCTGGACCTGCACGATCACTTCGAATACGGCGTGCTCGTGCTCGAAGGCAGCCTGCGTATCGATCAGGATACCTTCGCGCCAAACGAACTCGCCTATCTGGGCTGTGGGCTTGATGACCTCGCGCTGGAGCTCGACGCCAGTACCCGTGTGCTGCTGCTGGGTGGCGAGCCGCTGAACGAAGAGATCTTCATCTGGTGGAACTTCGTGGGGCATAGCAAGGCCGAGATTGCACAGGCGCAGAAAGAGTGGGAGGCCGGCGATGCGCGATTTGGTGATGTTCCGGAGTTTGACGGTGACCGCATGATGCCGCCGCCCATTCCATGGCGCATCAAGTCTGATACTTGATCGCCCGTACTAAGATATGTTGACAGACTAAACCCCCGACGCACACCAAGGAAACTAAAATAATGAAACTGACCATCGTTCTCACCAGTACTCGCCCCGGCCGGGTCGGCAAGACCGTTGCCGACTGGTTCCACGACTATGCCCAGGCCAACCCCGCCGGGTTCGAGATCGGTTTTGCAGATCTTCAAGACATCAACCTGCCGATGCTGGACGAACCCAACCATCCAGCCATGCAAAAATACGAGCACGAGCATACCAAGCGCTGGTCGAAGATCGTCGATGACTCGGACGCCTTCATCTTCGTGCTGCCGGAGTACAACTACACGCCGCCGCCGACGTTCATCAACGCGCTTGATTATCTGTACAACGAATGGAATTACAAACCCGCCGGCTTTGTAAGCTATGGCGGCATCTCAGGCGGAATCCGTTCGACTGAAGCCGCGAAGCACATTGTTAACGCGATGGAAATGGTGCCAATCAAGCAACAGGTGATGATCCCCATGGTGACAAGTCACCTCGAAGATGGCACCTTCGTGGCAACGGATATTCATGAAAAGAGCGCTAAGACTTTGCTTGAGACCATGGCCCGCTGGACCAAGGCGCTGAAAACCATGCGCTGAGTCAGGGCATGGTTCGACGTAGCGTTTGATCATTGCGTCCGCTGTCTTTGTTTTGTAAATCTCGACACAGCTCTGACAGCGGCAATCTTACTGGGTATGAATCTGGTATCGCCGAACCCGGGCCAGTCAGCATTCCATGAATTCAGGAATCAAAGGCACCGGGAAATACTTTCTTATCTACCGGTAGTCCATCCACCGTCCATGGTAACCGTCGCTCCGTGCATATAATTGGAATCGTCGGAGGCTAGAAATACGGCAAGCGCTGCAATCTCTTCAGGCTTCCCAGCTCGTTGTGCTGGAATATCATTCAAGCGTTCGTCTTCAATTCCTTCGGTCATTGGTGACTCTATGAACCCCGGGGCGATAAGGTTGGCTTTAATGCCTTTTCTTCCAAAATCATAGGCTAATTGTTTCGTGAAGCCTTCGATCGCATGTTTTGACGTGACATATGCCGACCCACCTGCCCCCGCGACATGGGTAGATTGAGAGCCAATATTGATGATGACGCCTTTGCCTTTCTTCAAAAAGTGCGGAATCACCGCTTTCGAGGCTAAATATGGCCCTTTGACATTAATATCCATCAACTTTTCGTATTCAGACTCCTCTACTTCAGCCGCTGTTTTATAAGCGTCATGAATACCAGCGCCATTATATAGAATGTCTATTTGTCCAAATTCTTCGAGCGCCTTATCGACAACTGTCTGCACTTCTTCAGCGTTCGATACATCTGCCTGGACAAAGATTGACTCCTGACTTTTGCCCTGAAGTTCACTGATAATGCGATTACCTTTTGATTCATCACGACCCACTACCACTACCTTGGCACCCTCGCTTGCATAGGCTTTGGCAGTCGCTTCACCCAGACCGGATGTTCCACCGAATACAATGGCAACTCTATCTTTTAATTTCATTTTCTTTTCCTTTAATAAAACTTCCTTGTTTTAAATATAGCTCAAAATGGCCCACAACAAAGCTGGGCCATCAAACATCTTAATTACCACTTCTACGGCACGCATCAGAACTCATATTCCTGAACTGGTTGGATAAAACCAACGCTATTCACAGGCCCCTCAGGCCAGGTCGAACAGCAATACCTCCGAGGCGCTTCGGCCGGTTAACTCTATTGTCTCATTCGGTGCGAAGGCTGCTGCATCGCCGGCTTCCAGCACCTGTCCATTGACCTCGGCGCTTCCCCGGGCAATATGCAGCCAGGCATAGCGCGTGGCCGGCATGGTTGCGCTCTGGCCTTCATCGAACAGACCCGCATAGAGGTTGACATCCTGATTGATGCTCACGGAGCCATTGCGACCGTCTTGGGAGGCCATAAGCCGCCAATTTCCCTGGCGCTCATCGATAGAAAAGGCCTTTTGCTCGTAGCTGGGCTTGATGCCGCGCTGATCCGGCTCGATCCAGATCTGCAGGAAATGAACGAGCTTGTCCTTGGCGTTATTGAACTCGCTGTGGGTCACGCCGGTGCCGGCAGACATGCGCTGGACATCGCCGGGGCGAATGACCTCTACATGCCCCATGCTGTCCTTATGGGCCAGTTCGCCTTCCAGCACGTAGGAAATGATCTCCATGTCGCGATGGGAGTGTGCACCAAAGCCCTGGCCACCTTCGACACGGTCCTCATTGATTACCCGCAGCTTGCGAAAGCCCATGTACTCGGGATCGTAGTAGTTCGCGAAGGAGAAGGTATGAAAAGAGCGTAGCCAACCATGATTGGCATAGCCCCGGGCATCACTAGAACGAACAAGCATGTGTTCCCTCCAAGATATTTCAGTAAATGCTGTGAGTCTAAATTGGCAATTTCAATTCCAAGCGATCACTAAACCTTACGCCATAGGCTGCGATCGATTGACACCTTGCCTGCTCCGCTGATGACCAGCGCCACCGAAATAGCCAGCAGGGAAAGGGCGAATTCATAACCGTTGTTGCTCATGAACAGGCCATTGCCTATATGCACCGCAAAGATGGCAACCAGCATGGCAATTGACAGCACGACGCCAGCCGGACGAACCAGAAGCCCTAGCCCGGATATTGCATCGGGCATGAAAAAAGCGGCTGAAAATCGGTTATAATTCAAGCTCCTACACCAGAATCAACCGCATCAGCCGCCATGACAAAATGTACCATGCCCACCG